>JANPGL010000043.1:0-21882 GCA_031423915.1 Actinomycetes bacterium
CGTGGCCGGCCTGGGTCCGGGTCGTCACGTTCGTGCTGGCCGGTGTCAGCTCCGCCGTCCTGGCCTGGAGCTACGACATCGACACCTGGATCGCCGTCGGGGTCGGCGCCGTGATCGGCGCCGTGTTCGCCCGGCTCGGCCCGTACCCTCCGCTGCGGTTGTGGCGGTTCGCCGACATCGGGTCGTGGACGTCGTTCCGGCGCCTGGCGGTGCAGAGCTCGCTGCTGTTCGCCACGGTCGCCCTCGTGATCGGGCTGCTCGCCATCGACGGGCTCTCGGGGCGCGACGCCGCGCTGGTGGTCGTGCCGCTGGTGGCGTGCGGCGCGTGGATGGGCGGCGGCGACCTCGTGGCCGTGCTGGCCCACCACGGTCGCGGTCGACCGGTGGCCGATCTCGGGGCCACGCGGGTGCTGGCGCGTTCGGGTCCGTTCGCCGGCTGATCCGGCGGACCGTCAGGCCGGCGAGGCCAGCCAGGCGTCGATGCCCGCCAGTGCCGCACTGACGACCGCGGGCGGTGCGCCGCCCGAGGTGACCGACGTGCGGGCGACGGTCGCCATGCGGGCGTCGTCGAAGCCGAGCTGGTCACGGCACAGCTGGTACTCGTCCAGCAGTCCGGGTCCGAAGAGCAGCGGGTCGTCGGCGTTCACGCTGCAGCGCACGCCCGCGTCGAGCAGGCGGCCGAGCGGGTGCACCTCGAGGCTCGGAAAGATGCCCAGCATGATGTTCGACGTGGGGCACACGTCGAGGCACGTGCCGCGCTCGGCCAGATCTTCGACCAAGCCCGGCATCTCGAAGCTGCGCACCCCGTGCTGGATGCGGTCGGCGCCGAGCAGGTCGATCGAGTCGCGCACGAAGTGCGCGCCCTCGAGCTCGCCGGCGTGCGGGGTCGACAGCAGGCCGCCCTCCTTGGCGATGCGGAACGGCTCCACGAAGTCCTGCGGCGGATGGCCGACCTCGTCGTTGGCCAGGCCGAAGCTCACGACGCCCTGGTCCTTCATGGCCACGGACATCCGAGCAAGCTTGGCGGCGTACTCCGGCGAGTCGAACGCTCGGTCGACCGCCGACATCCAGCGCAGGGTCACGCCGTGCCGGGTGGCGGCGGCGCCGAACACGTCGAGCACGAGCTCCCACACGGCCTCGTCGCTCGGGAAGCGGTCGAGGAAGTTGCCCGAGTAGAAGCTCGGCTCCAGGTACACCGCACCCTCGCGGGCGTGCTCGGCGCACAGCTGGTCGGCGAACAGCTCCCAGTCGTCGCGCTCGCGCAGCGCCTGGGTGGCGGCCACGTAGGTGGCGGAGAAGGCCGTGAAGCTGCCGTAGCCACGGATCTCGGGAACCTCCATGCCGTACTTGGCGCAGAGCGTGGCGAGGAGCGCCGGCTGCATGCCGGCCTCGAGGTGCAGGTGGAGGTGGCCCTTCGGGAGGGCGGCGAGGTCACGCATGACGGGCCTTTCGTGACGATGCGACCGGCGGTCGGCCGGTCACGAGTAGATGCCGGGCGGCGGGTCCCAGCCCGTGAGCACGTGTCGGCCGAGCTCGGCGTGCTTCCAGTCGACCGGGTCGTGGAGCGACAGCGTACGGGCGTTGCGCCACCAGCGGTCGAACCCACTGGCGCGGGCCGCAGCGCGGGTGCCCATGAGCGCGTAGATCTCCGACGTGGCGCGCACCGCCGCTCGCGAGGCCACCGCCTTGGCGGCGTAGATCGGCACGGCCAGCGCGGTGCGGTCGATCTCGCCCCGCTCGAACGCATCGAGCAGGTCGCCGGTGGCCATCGTGGCGTGGTATGCCGCGGCCAGGTCGGCCACCAGCTCGCCGGTGAGTCGCTGCACCATGGGGTCGTCGGCGGCGGTGGGCACATCGGCCGAAGGCCACGGCCGCGAACGCGTGGCGACGAACGGTGCGGCGGCGGCGATCGCACCGAGCCCGATGCCCACCAGCACCGCGGCGAAGCCGGCCTGGTAGCGCACGGCGTTCTGGAGGAGCGGCGCCTGGCCCGGCAGGCTCGCCTGCCACGACGGGTCGGCACGGACCGCATCGAACGTGATGGTGCCGGAGTCCGTGGCGCGCTGGCCGAGCGCGTCCCAGTCGCGGTGCACGGTGACGCCGGGCGTGCCCCTCGGCACGAGCGTGAGGCGGAAGCCGAGCAGGGGATTCTCGTCGATGCCCGGCACCGCCGGGTCGAACGCCCAGGTGGCGATCTCGTCGGCCTCGGCGGCACCGGTCGTGTATATCTTGGTGCCGTCGATCCGGTGGGAGCCGTCGGGCTGCGGCAACGCCAGCGTCGACCAGGGGGTGTCGACGCGCGGACCGCTCTCGGCCACCGCCAGACCGATCACGTGACCGTCGTCGAGGATGCGGCGGGCGAGCGGCTCGCGCAAGGCGTCGGGGCAGTAGACGAAGATCTCGCGCACGAGCTCGTCGTGGATCTTGAACACCTGCGCCAACGCGGAATCGGCGAAGCCGAGGCGCACCTGCACCTCGAGCGAGGCGCGGTGCGACGAGCCGAGGCCTCCGAAGGCCGTCGGCACCGCCAGAGCGAACACGCCGGTCGGCTTCAGCGCCGCCACCGAGGCCGACGGGTAGCGCCCCGCCGCGTCGGTGGCCGGCGCCAGGTCGGCCACGGTCGCCTCGATGACGTCCTGCAGCGCGGCGACGACCGCCGTCTCCTCGTCGGCCAGCGGCCACGGCGGCACCGCCGCCCCGAGCAGACCGGGCAGCCGGGGCGACGTCACGGGAGGGCACCTTCGGAATCGAACAGCTGATGCACGAGATGGGCGTGCGATGGGCAACGGCAGCAGCGCTGGCCGACCTGCGGCGTGAGCACCACCTCGCAGAAGCCTTGCGTGGCCACGTCGATGAGCCCTCGCTCGGTGAGCCCGAGGTCGGGCACGCCGGCCAGACCGACGAAGGCGAGGATCATGAACGGCGCGGCGATCGTGCAGCCGATCGACTCGGCCGCCACGTTGACCAGCTCCGACGCCGTCTTCACGTCCTCCCACGGCCGGTCGCTCATGATGCCGGCGATCGGCAGCGCACAGGTGCCGAGCACCTCACCGTCGGCCACGGCGACGTACCCGCCACCGATCTCGGCGGCCACCCGGCAGGCGTGGGCGATGTCGGCGTCCGTGGCCCCCACCACCACCAGGTTCTGGTTCTCGCAGTTCGTCGTCGCCGCCAGCGCACCCCGCCGTAGACCGAAGCCGCGCACGAAGCCGACACCGACGGTCTCGGTGCCGTGGTGCCGGTCGACGATGGCCACCTTGAGCACGTCCCGCTCGGCGTCGGGCACGACCGTGCCGTCCTGCGCGGGCAGCTCGGCGTGGAATGCCCGCTTGAAGTAGCCGTCGTACATCTCGACGGCCTGCACCCACGCGGTCGGGCCGTCCGCCGGCACGGCGAACGAGGCGGCCGACAGGGTCGGCGCCAGGCGCACCGTGTTGCGGCTCCAGTCCGGCAGGCGGTCCTGGTTGGCGAAGTGCGCCGTGCCGGCGGAGGCGACGAGCCTCCCGCCCACGTACACCTGGCTCGGACGGGGGTCGTCGAGCCGCTCGAGCACCTGCAGATCGGCCAGGCGCGACGGCGTCACCGAGCCGAGCACGTGGTCGATACGGGCGTGGACGGCGGCGTTGAGCGTCGCCATCCGGATGGCGACCACCGGATCCACGCCGGCCTTCACGGCCTGGCGCACGTGGTGGTCGATGTGACCCTGCGAGGCGAGGTCCTCCACGTGCTTGTCGTCGGCGCAGAAGCAGAGGTGGTGCAGGCCGGTGCCGAGCGCGTCGAGGTCGGCGAACACGTCGGGGCAGTTGTCGTTCATCGACCCGGCCATCACCGTGATCGTGAGCCCCAGGCGGAGCCGCTCGAGCACCTCGGCGGTGGTGACGGCGTTGTGGTCGTCGCTCACGCCGCCGGCCAGGTAGGCCCACAACGGCTCGTCGCTCAAGCGGGCCGTGTGACCGGTGATGCGGCGCCCGGCGGCCAGTGCTGCCTGCTGCTTCGCGGCCGAGGCCGGCGACAGGTTGAACGGGTTGCCCTCACCCAGGCTCACGGCGTTCGGGCGACCCATGCGCTCGACGACCTCGGCGTCGGTGATCACCGCGCCGCCCAGCTCCAACTCGGGCAGCCGGGGAACCTCGGGCGAGATCTGCTGGAGGATCCGCAGCGGGGTACCCGTCGACGCCACCAGGTCCATCCCGGCGGCACCGAGGACGTTGCCGATGCAGTTCGGATCGGCGAGCAGGCACGTGGTGCCCCGCGGCACGATGAGCCTGGCCAGTTCGCCCGGCGTGAGCATCGTGTACTCGATGTGGATGTGGGTGTCGATGAAGGTCGGCGCCACGAACGCGCCGGCGAGGTCGACGACGCGCGCCGCTTCGAAGCGGCCGACCGGGGTGACGGCGGCGATGTGGCGGCCGGCGATGGCCACGTCGCGGCGCAGCACCTCACCGGTGTGGACCACCACGACGTCGGCGTCACGCAGGATGAGATCGGCCGGCGCCCGACCGCCGGCGACCAGCCGCAGGCGCTGCAGGTCGTCCACCGTCGGCAGGAACGCCGGTGGCAGGGTGCGCATGTATCAGCCTTCCCGCAGTCGCTCCGGGTCGAAGCGGGCCAGCACGGGCGTCTCGAGGAGGCCGACCAGTGCGTAGAGCACGAGCGCGGTGAAGGTGAGTATGGCCACCGCGGCCCAGATGCCGGTGTAGTCGAACAGCGACTGGGCCTTGAGCATGTAGTACCCGAGACCCTTGCCGGTGGCGAGCCACTCGGCCAGCAGAGCACCGATGATCGAGCCCGGCACGCCGATGCGCATCGACGCGAACAACGACGGCATGGCGTACGGGAGCCGGACGCTCAGCAGCGTGCGGATGGGCGTGGAGCCATACGCCTTCATGAGGTCGAGGCCCTGCGGCGGCACCGAACGCAGACCGAACGTGACGTTCACGAGCGACGGGAAGAACGTGATGATCCCCGAGATGATGGTGACGGCGAGGATGTCGCGTCCGAACACCAGGGTGAGCACGGGCACCATGGCGACGAGCGGCACCGAACGCAGGACCATGGCGATCGGCATGACCGTGGCCTCGAAGCCCTTGCGCAGCACGAACAACGCCGAGATCACGACGGCGGCGATGGTCCCCGCCACGAAGCCGAGCAGTGCGTCGCGCAGCGTCGTGCCGAGCTGGCGCAGGATCAGGGAGCGGTTCGCGCCGGCCTTGGCGTCGCTCGTGAAGTACTTCCAGACGTCGATGGGCGACTTCGTCACGAGCGCCTCGGTGTTCAGCACCGTGACGAACAGGATCCAGACCCCGAGCGTGGCCGCCAAGCCGATCGCGAGCGAAGCGAGGATGCGCCCGACCCGTCGGAGCGCCGGCCGTTCGTCCGATCCGCCCGACGCCGTCGGTAGCCCGGCGACCAGCTCCGCCACCGCCGCGCTCATGCGCCGAACCTCGGGCCGCTCATGCATCCACCTTGGCGGTACGGGGCGCCCACGGGGTGGCCAGGCGTCCGACGACCGACGTGAGGGCGAAGCCCAGACCCGCCACCGCGGTCGAGATGAGCGCCACGCCCCACGTGCGGGGCACGTCGAGCGCCTGCTGCGAGTTGATCATGAAGATGCCGAGGCCCTTCTCGCCGCCCAGGTACTCGCCGATGATGGCGCCGAGCACCGCCGACGGTGCCGCGATCTGCAACGCCGTGAAGGTGCTGGGCAGCGCGGCGCGGAGCCGCACCTTGCGAAGCTGCATCACCGACCCGCCGCCGTAGACCCGCACGACCTCGAGGCTGGTCCGGTCGGCGGATCGCAGGCCGACGAGGACACCGATGAGCGTGGTGAAGATGACCGACAGCGCCGACAGCGCCACCTTGGGGGCGTCGCCGCTCAACACGACCTGCAGGATCGGGCCGATGGCGATGATCGGCAGGCAGTAGGTGGCCACCGCCAGCTGCATCAGCGCCTTCTCGACGAACGGCACCAGCACGAACGCCAGGCCCAGGCCGATGGCGATGGCGTTGCCGATCAGGTAGCCCTTGGCGGCCCGCCCGAGGGTGGCGGACAGATGCGTCGGGTAGTAGTGCCAGTCGTCGACGAGGTGGCTGACCACGCTCCACGGCGTCGGGATGCCCTTGCGCACACCCCAGACCTCGGCGGCGAACACCCAGAAGGCGAACACGCCGGAGACACCGAGCAGTCCGGCGACGCGCCGGGACGCCAACACGGAACGCATCAGACGTCGTCCCCGCTGGTGGGCACGCCACCGGAGAAGAGCAGCTCGGACAGATGGTCCTCGATGGCGTGGAACTCGGGGCTGCGCAGCATGTCGGGCGTACGGGGCCGCGGCAGGTCGATGGGTACGAGCGACTGGATGCGACCGGGCCGGGGCGACATCACGGCCACCACGTCCGACAGGAACACGGCCTCGGAGATCGAGTGCGTCACGAGCAACGTGGTTGTCTGACGCTCCGTCCAGATGCGCAGCAGCTCGAGGTTGAGGCGTTGGCGGGTCATCTCGTCGAGGGCACCGAACGGCTCGTCGAGCAGCAGCACCCTCGGTTCGACCACGAGCGCGCGAGCGATGGCCACGCGCTGACGCATGCCGCCCGACAGCTGGGCCGGTCGAGCCTTCTCGAAGCCGACGAGCCCGACGAGCTTGATCAGGTCGTCGATGATCCGGGGGCGGATGTCGATGCCTGCTACCTCGAGCGGTAGGCGGATGTTCGCCTCCACCGTCCGCCACGGCAGCAGCGCGGCGTCCTGGAACGCGATGCCCAGGTGATGGTTGCCCCGAAGCGCCGACGGCGGCTCGCCATGCACCAGCACGGTGCCGCTCGTCGGCTGCTCGAGGTCCGCGATGATCCGTAGAACCGTTGACTTCCCGCAGCCCGACGGCCCGAGCAGCGCGATGAACGACCCTTGCGGCGTGTGGAGGTCCACACCCTCGAGGGCGTTGACCTTCTTGCGGCCCAGGCTGAACACCTTGCCCAGGCCGCTGATGGCGATGCCGTCCCCCACCGCCGACGTGGCGGCGGGGGACAGGCCGGATTCGACGGTCATGGCCACCGATCATCCCTCCTAGCGGGGCTCGTGCGTCACGGAGCGACCTTGAGCTCCGGCGACTCCGTGTAGATCTCCTTCAGCAGGCTGAAGTCGAACAGCTTGTCGGCGGTGATCGTGAGACCGCCCTTGGCCAGCACGCCGAGGTTGTCGGCGATGAGCTTGTCGGTCACCGTGAAGATGCCGTTGGCCTTGGTGTCCGGGGTCCAGATGAGCAGGTTCTCGGCCTCGACCTCGAGCTGCTGCTCGGCGGCGTCGAGACCCAGGTCCTTGCCGTAGACCGTGGCGGTCAGCTCGGCGGCCTTCTTCGGGTCCTTCTTCACGTCGGTCCAGCCCTTGATCTCGGCCCGGAGGAAGGCCTTGAGCTTGTCGCGGTCCTTCGTGAGCGTCTCACGCTTCGTCACGTAGACCTCGGAGACCAGCGGGTAGCCGAAGTCGGCGATGAGGAACGAGAACGTGTCGACGCCTTTGACCTTGAGCAGGTTCGGCTCGTTGGTCACGAACGAGAACCAACAGTCGGCCTCGCCGTTGACGAGCGGCTGCGGGTCGAACTGGGCCGGGACCTTGATGATCTTCGAGTCGTCGATGCCCGACGCCTTCACGAACGCGTCCCACACGACCTGGTTGGCCGCCTGGAGACCGAACTTCTTTCCGTACATGTCCTGCGGCGTCTTGATCGGCGTCTTGGCCAGGGACATCACGCAGAACGGGTTCTTCTGGTACTGGGCGCCGATGATGACGAGGTCGGCACCCTTGGCGATGGCGGCCGCCGTGAGGTCGGGCGCCGAGATGCCCACGAGCGCCTTGCCGGCCTGGACGTCGACTTCGATCGGGGTGGCCGAAGGACCGCCGGCGATCAGGTCGACCGAGGAGAAGCCCTCGGCCTTGTAGTAGCCGTTGGCGTCAGCCATGTAGGAGCCGGCGAACTCCGAGTTCTTGATCCACGAGAGCCGGAGCGACATCTTGCCCATGTCCTTCATGGCGGCGGCCGTGGTGACTGCCCCACCTTTGGTGGTGGCCGCCCCCGCCGACGTCGCGGCGCCCACGGTCGTGGCGGTCGAACCACTCGACGAGCTGCTCCCGCATGCCGCCAGTAGCGCGGGAAGGCCCGCACCGGCCGCCGCCGCACCCACGCCGAAACCGATGCCCCGACGCAGGAAACCCCGCCGGTCGAGCTGCTGATCCACGCTTCCTCCTCTTTGGTGCGCTGGCGCCGATCCGCCAACGCTCAACTCCACGGACCGTAGAGAGCCAACGTTTCGCGCTTGTTTCGTCCGCAAGAGCGGCGCGTCACGAACCCCCGCGCATCCTGACAGATTTCTGTTCACCGCCTGGCGTTCTTCACGAAATCGGCCATGCCTCTGCCGGCCATGGCGCTACTGGCGTACAGCCCGCCACGAATGTGGCGGCGCACCGTGTCGTCGTCCGTGGCCCTGGCCGCCGAGTGCCACAGGTAGGCGTCGTGGAGGATGACATCGCCACGGTCGCAGTAGACCCCGACCTCGCCCCGGACCTTTTCGAAGCCGAGCGGCATCGGGAACGGCGGCGGCGTGTCGGTGTAGCCCCGGGTCACCTCGGGACCGACGGGAGCGGGCCGTCCGTACACGTCGGCCGCCGGAGCCGGGGTGGCCCACAGATGGCTGCCCGGCACGACGCGCAGGAACCCGTTGGCCGGCGAGGTCTCGTCGAGGTGGATGGTGAACGCCACCGACGGCCAGCACTCGAGGTGTGGCCCCGACTGCCAGTCGGCGTGCCAACCGATGCGGGTGTACGCCGACTCGCGGCCGGGGCGGGCGTCCTGGTACACGACACCGAAGCGCTCGTCCTCCACCAGGTAGCGCTCCTGCCCCATCAGGCGCGCCATGATGTCGTCGATCACCGGTTCGTGAACGAACCGCCGGGTGAGCGGCGACACGGTCGTGAGGTTCGTGACGTAGTGGGCGATCGGCGAGCTGACGCCGTCGTCGGTGAGCGTCACGGTGCCGTTCTCGGGCGCCAGCTCGCCGCGCAGCAGTGCGGCCTGCAGCTGCTCGCATTCCGCCAGGAGGGCATCGACGGCCCCCCGGTCGAGCAGGCCACGCACGACGGCGTAGCCGTTGAGGCGGAAGTGCGACGTCAGGTCGTCGAGCTGGGATGGCGAGAACACACCGGGTTCCATGTCTGCACCGTACGACCCGCGATCGGGGCCGTCGTCCGCCGACCTGTGAACGCTGCGAGAAAAGCGGAGTCCTTCAGGCGTCGACGGCGGCGGCCCGGTCGGCGCCGAGCGTCGATGCGGCCTTCGACGCCTGCAACGTGCGCGGGCCGAGCAGCTTGGCCATGAGGTGCTCGCCGGCCTGCACCGGCGCGTAGCGGGCCGGGTTGGCCTCACTCACGCAGCTCGCCATCGGCGACACGACCAGGTCCCAGTTGCCGTCGAAGAAGAACGCCATCGAGCGCCGCCGGTTCACGCCGGCGGCGGGGCGGGCCGGCGGCAGGACGCGGTGAAGGGTCGAACGCCAGCGGTCGTTGGTCCACTGCGCCATCAGGTCGCCGAGGTTCACGATGAACGCCCCGGGCCGCGGCACCGCGTCGTGCCAGGCGCCCTGGCGCCCCATGACCTGGAGCCCCGGAACCGGATCGGCGAACAGGATCGTGAACAGGCCGTAGTCACTGTGGGCGCCCATGCCCACCTGCCGCTCGGTCGGGTCGGGATCGCTCGCCGCCGTCTGGTAGTCGATGATGCGCAGCAGGTTCGTGGAGTGGTCCACCTTGTCGGCGAAGAACCCCTCGTCCTGCCCGAGCGCGGCGGCCACCACCTCGGCGAAGCGCCACGCCAGACCCTTCACGGCGTCGAAGTACGCCAGCACGGCCGGCCGGAACGCGGCGGGCGTCTCGGGCCACACGTTGGGCGCGAACAGGTCGTGGGCTCGGGCGGCGCACGCCGCGTCGTCGGCCGGCCAGCTGTCCTCGCCCACGTTGAAGGCCTCGAACAGGTCGGGCGGGCGCGCCGCCACCTCGTCACCGAGGCTGTAGGCCAGGCTCTCCGAGCCCCTGGGCGCGAACCCCCGATTGATCTCGGCCGACGGTGGCCGGTGCGGCAGCTTCGCCTCGTGGGGCAGGTCGAAGTAGTCGCTCGTGGCCGTACGAGCGGCGGTGACGACATCAGCCGGCACGCCGTGACCGACGATCTGGAAAAACCCGACCTCGCTGGCGGCGGCGTCGAGCTGACGGGCCAGGTCGGCGCGCTCGGCCGGGCCGGCGCTCCACAGCGAGAGGTCGAGCACGGGCAACGAGGACGTCATGGCGTCCATCGAACCCGAGCCGGACCGACCGGGGCAAGGGCCGGTCGGTCCCGTTCACACGATGCTCACGCGTCGAGCGTGACCGCCCCCGTCATGATGGCCACCGCGTCGGGCATCGAGTGGGCCCGCTACGCCTTGCCGTCCCAGTCGGCGAAGGCGTCGATCATGGCGTGGACGTCGCCGAGGGGGTACAGGATCGGACACGTGCAGCCGTTGGCCATGTACTCGGCCACCTTGGCCCGGGCGTCGGCCGGGGTACCCGACGCGGTGAGCATCTGGACGATCTCGTCGGGCACCAGCTTCGACGCCGCCTCGACCTGTTCGTGGGTGGCCGGCCACGTGAGGACCTTGCCCACGTCGTCGAGCAGCGACTGCGGCACGCCCGACGCCTTCATGATGTGCGGCTGCTGACCCAGGTACTGCGTCACCATCAGCCGGGCCATGTCGAAGGCCGTCTCGCGGTCCTCGTGCACCGAGCAGACGACGAGTTGCGGCCGGTCGATGTCGTCGATGGAACGACCTGCCCGGGCGGCGCCGCGCTCGAGCGCGGCCATGGCCTCGGCGTTGTACGTGGGCGACACCAGGTAGTTGAGCACGGCACCGTCGGCGATCTCCCCGGTCAGCTCCATCATCTGCATGCCGGTGGCACCGATGTAGATCGGCACGTCCTTCGGCCGCCGCTCCTGGTACACGTAGTCGAGCTCGACACCGTCGAGGTGCACGTACTGGCCGTCGAACGTGACGGTCTCGTTGTTCAGGAGGGCCCGCACGACGGTGACGATCTCCCGCATGACCGTCAGCGGTCGGGCCCGGGAGATGCCCACCTTGGCCGCCAGCGGGTCCCACCAGGCGCCGATGCCGAGGATCACGCGGCCGGGGGCCAGGTCGTCGAGCGTCGAGAACGTGGCCGCGAGCCGGGCCGGGTTCCGGCTCCAGCAGTCGACCACGCCGGAGCCGACCTTGATGCGGTCGGTCACGCTGGCGAACGCGGCCATGGGTACCGTGGCCTCGCGCACGAGCCGGCTCTCGGCCTGCCAGACCGCGTGGAAGCCCTTCGCCTCGGCGTAGCGGACGATGTCCATGCCTTCGCGGATCGGGTGGGCATCCTGCAGGTAGAGGGCCACGGGAGTGCTCATCGGGTCGTCCTCGGCTCGGGGTCGGTCGGCGCCACCCTCGCCCGCCGACCCGGCGCCGTCAAGGCCCAACGACCCTGTCGAGGCTGCTCGGGAGCTGAATTCCCAGGAAGTTCACAAGTCAGTGGCAGGACGATCCCACGCGGGTGGCCGATAGTGACCACATGGCAGCACCTCGTCCCGCGTCCCTGGCCCGGCGCGCGCTTCCGGCACTGGCCATCGCGGGCCTCAGCGGCGGCATCCTCGTGAAGCTCGACAACCCCGCACCGGCTGCCGCCTCCGGTGGCATCGGCAACGCCGCCACCCGCGCCGGCCGCTCCCCGACGACGACCACGGGAGCGGCGGACGACAGCGTCCAGACGCCCACGACGGTGCGGCCCCGCACGACCACGACCGTGGCCGGCAGCGCCCGAACCACGGCGCCGGCGGCGAAGGTCGCGCCGACGACCACGCCCGCGCGGCCAGCGGCCACCACCATCGCTCCCGGCACGCGGGCCCCGGCGGCGCCCACCACCCGGGCCACCGTGGCGCCGGCCGCGCCCGCTCCCACTGCGGCCGACGCCGGCGCCTGCACCGCCGAACCCGTTGCGGGGCCCACCGTCTCCACCCGATGGGGGCCGGTACAGGTGGCCGCGGTGTTCTCGACCGCCGGCGCGCTGTGCGACGTCGAAGTGCTCCAGTACCCGAGCGACCACCGCAAGTCGGTCGCCATCAACCAGCGGGCCCTGCCCATGCTGACGCGCGAGGCCGTCGCCGCCGGCAGCGCCGACATCGACATCGTCAGCGGGGCGACCATCACCTCGGACGCCTACGCCACCTCGCTGCAGGCCATCCTCGACCGCCGCTGAGCGGCCCGATCTCCCGAAAGCACCCATGTCCTCCTCTCGTCCTGGCGCCGCCCTGCTCGCCGCCGGCCTCGCCCTCGTCGGCGTGTCCTGCGGCGGCGCCGACGCGTCTCCCGGCACCAAGGCCGTGGCGGCACGCACCGATGCCGGTGCTTCCACGACCGCGCCGTCGAGCCGGGCCTCCGCGTCGGATGCCATGCAGGGCGACGAGGGCGACGGGCGCGACCGGGGGCCCGGCGGAGAGGGCGGCGACGGCGGCCCCGACGACGGCGGCCGCGGGCGCGGTGGCCCCGGTGGTGCGTTCGGTGACCTCACGTCGGCCGCCGGCGCCCTCGGCATGACCGCCGACGAGCTGCGGACCGCCACCGCCTCCGGGCAGACCATCGCGCAGGTGGCGGCGTCGAAGGGCGTGCCGGTCGAGACCGTCGTCGCCGCCCTGGTCGCCGCCATGAAAGCCCACTTCGACCAGGAGGTGGCCAGCGGCGAGCACACCCAGGCCGAAGCCGACGCCAGCATGGCCGATGCCACCGCCATGGTGACGGCCATCGTGAACGGCCAGCAGCCGCAGCGCCCGGGGGGCGACGACGGTCCCGGCGGTGACGACGACCACGGCGGCGACGCCGGCTCGTCCGGCGGGACGGCTCGCAAGGCCCGCGTCGCCACCACCACCACGATGGCCGCGTAGACGCACCATCGGCACCGTGCCCGTCCCCCGAGGCCACAATGACCGCCGTTGATCCCGACGTTCGCACCACCCGTGGAGCACCCCCGATGACCGCCGAGGCGCGCCCGCTCGCCCTGCCGCGGGCGAACGGTGTGCTGGCCACCGACCTGATGGCCGTCCTCGGCGGGTTCACGGTCGTGCTGCTCGGTCTGTGGGTCGAACACGGCGGCCTGAAGCTGCTCAGCTCGGGATGGGCCGACTTCTGGACGGCCCTCACCCAGGTCAGCGGCCTGCTTGCGTCCGGCATCGGGCTGGTCGGGCTCGCCCTCGTGGCGCGGCCCCGTTCCGTCGAGCGTCGCTACGGCCTCGACCGGCTCTTCGTGTGGCACCGCGTGCTCGGCGAGACGATGGCCGTGCTCGTCGGCGTCCACGTGTTCGTGGGTGTGGCCGAGTGGACCGCGTCGGGCACGATCATGGAGGCGATCTCCGACCTCACGGGCCGCGAGCCGTACATGGCCGGGGCCACCGTCGGCGCCGCGCTCGTCGGGCTCGTCACCGTGTCGTCGCTGCGGTCCATCCGACGGAGGCTGTCGTACGAGACGTGGTACTTCGTCCACCTGCTCGCCTACGTCGGCCTGGCGCTCTCGTTCGCGCACACCATCGTGCTCGGCGGCGACCTGTCCAACGACCGGTTGGCGCGTTGGGTCTGGGTCGCCGCCCACGTCGGTGTCGGTCTGTGGCTGGCGTGGGGGCGCTGGGGTCACCTGGTCGGCGCGTTCACCCGGCCGTTGCGCATCGCCGAGGTCCGCCCGCTCAACGACGACACGGCCGAACTGCGGCTCGACGGCCCGGGCCTGCGCCACGTGCGCGGCGACGCCGGCCAGTTCGCCATCCTGCGCCCGCTCAGCCCCCGCCTGTGGTGGCAGGGCCACCCGTACTCGCTGTCGTCCGCTCCCGACACGACCGGGCTGCGCTTCACCGTGAAACGGCGCGGCGACGCGTCGGGCACGCTGCTCGAGCTGCCCGTGGGCACGCGGGTCGCCGTCGAGGGCCCGTACGGCTCGTGCACGCCGGAGGTGATCGGCGATCGCAAGCCCATGTTCGTGGTCGGCGGCGTCGGTGTCGCCCCCGTGCGGGCGCTCCTCCAGCGTCTGCCGGGCGGCTCACAGCCGGTGGTGCTCTACCGGGCCCACCGCCCCGAGGATCTCGTCCACCTCGACGAGCTCCACGCGCTGTGCCGAGACCGCGGCGGCGTGGTCCACACCCTCGTCGGTCCCACGGCCAAGCTGGCCACGAAGGACCCCTTCTCGGCGCCCGTGCTCCTGAGAGCGGTACCCGACCTGGCCGAGCGAGTCGCCGTGCTGTGCGGGCCCGAGCGGCTCCTGGTGGCCGCCCGCGCCGGCATGCGGGCCGCCGGCATCCCCGATGACCGCATCCACTACGAGCGCGTCTGGTGGTGAACACGCCCGGGCATCGCGCTCCCGGCACCGCGTTCCGCCGGGCGCGACCGGCCATGGGCACGATGATCAGCGTCCACGTGCACGACGACGTGCCCGACGACGCCGTGGACCTCGCCGTGGAGGAGGTCTTCGCCGAGGTCGAGCGGCTGGAGCAGATCTTCTCGACGTTCCGGCCCGACTCCGTGCTGAGCCGCATCAACCGTGGCGAGCTGCACGTGCTCGACGCCGGCCCCGAGATCGCCGACGTCCTCGACGCCTGCACCTGGCTCGAGCAGCAATCGCACGGTGCGTTCACGGTGCGCCGACCCGACGATCCCGAGCGGCTCGACCTGGCCGGCTTCGCCAAGGGGTGGATCACCGAGCGCGCCGCCGGCCGTCTGGCGGCCCGCGAGCTGGCCAACTGGTACGTCGGCGCGGGCGGTGACGTGATCACGTCGGGCACGCCCGAAGTCGGGCAGAGGTGGCGCGTCGGCGTCGCCGACCCGCTGCACCCCGGCGGCATCGTGGCCACGCTGGAGCTCGCCGGTGGCGCGGTGGCCACCTCGGGCACCGCCGAGCGCGGCGCCCACCTGTGGGACGGGCGCACGGGCGGCGCCGCCGTGGGCCTGGCGTCGATGACCGTCGTCGGTCCCGAGCTGGCGTGGGCCGACGCGTTCGCCACCACGGCGTTCGTGATGGGCGGGCCCGGCATCGACTGGGTCCGGACGCTGCAGGGCTACGAGGCGCTCGCCGTCACGCTCGACGGCGCGCTCGAACGCACGCCCGGGTGGCTCGAGGCGTAGCTCAGCGGGTGCGGTCGTACGTGCGCAGCTCGACTGTGTTGCCGTCGGGATCGAGCACGTAGACCGACCAGCCGTCGCCCCGGGCGCCGAAGCGCCAATCGGGCCCGTCGACGACCGTGAAGCGCGGATCGCCGACCGCGGCGTCGACGTCGGCGTCGTCGACCACCAGGCACAGGTGATCCATGTTGGTGCCGCGACGCGGGGCCGCCAGCAGATCGATGATCGTGCCGTCGTCGACGCGAACCGACGGGAACGGCACCTCGCGACGCCGCCACGCCTCGACCCGCACCCCGTCGAGGCCGAGCATCTCGGTGTACCAGGCCAGCGACCGCTCGACGTCCGCCACGTTCAACACGAGATGGTCCATGCCGCGCACGCTCATGCGTCCTGGTCTACCACCGGTCGCCGGGGCGCGATGATCGGGGCATGTGCGACGGCCACGACCACGACGACGGACATCGGCACGACGGACATCGGCACGACCAGACGGCCGAGGCGCGCACCGCCGCGCCCCGGACCATCGGGGGCGAGGCGGTCGACCCGATCACGCTGGAGCCGGTCGACGAGGTGATCATCACCACCCTCGTCGACAACAGCTACGACGCCCTGCTGCCCCACATGGGCCCGGCCCGGCGCGCCGGCCACGGCCGCACGCCGCGCGTCGCCGCCCCGCAGTTCGTACAGGGCGAGACCGTGACGGGCCTCGTCGCCGAGCACGGCTTCTCGGCGCTCGTGACGACCCGTCGCGGCGACCGCACGCACACATTGTTGTTCGACACCGGCGTGTCCCCCACCGGGCTGGCCGACAACATGGAGCGGCTCGGCATCTCGGCGGCCGACATCGAGGCCCTCGTGCTCAGCCACAACCACTTCGACCACGCCGGCGGGATCGTCGGGCTCTCCAAGTTGCGCCGTCGCGCCGGGTTGCCCATCACCGTGCACCCGGGTGTGTGGGCGCCTCGCCGGGTCGCCGTGCCCGGCCAGCCCGAGTTCCGCATGCCGACCCTGTCGCGTCGCTCGCTGGAGGACGAGGGCTTCACCGTCATCGAGCGCCGCCAACCCTCGCTGCTGCTCGACGGCAGCGTGCTGGTCACCGGCGAGGTCGACCGCACCACCGACTTCGAGCAGGGCATGCGCTTCCACGAGGCCGAGGGCCCGAACGGTTGGGAACCCGATCCGCTCATCCTCGACGACCAGGCGCTGATCGTGCACGTGCGCGACCGCGGCCTGGTGGTGCTGACCGGTTGCGGGCACGCGGGCGCCGTCAACATCTGCCGCTACGCCCTGCGCCTCACCGGTGTGCCCACGCTGGCCGGGGTGTTCGGCGGCTTCCACCTGTCGGGGCCGGCCTTCGAGCCCATCATCGAGCCGACGGTGGCCGCGTTCACCGCCATGGCTCCGGCCGTCATCGTGCCGGCACACTGCACCGGCTGGCGCGCCCAGCACCGCTTCGCCGCCGCCCTTCCCGATGCGTTCGTGCCGAACGCCGTCGGCACGAGCTTCACCATCGCGGCGTAGCGTTCAGCCCCGGTGTTCGAACAGACCCGGCAGGTCCGCGGTGTCGGTCTCGAGCAGGCGGTCGACCCACCCGTGGAAGCGCTGGCCGCCGCCCTCGTTGCGGCCGAACAGCAGCTCGGGCCGGGCACCGACCTTCACCGACTTCTGGATGCGGTTGCCGGTGGCGTAGTCCTCCTCGGCCACGACGTACTCGAGGAGCTCGGCCTGCTTCTCGGCCAGCACCCGCTCCTCCTCGGTGGGCTCGTGGTCGAGCACGTACGACTGCACCGTGACCGACGTGTCGGGGTCGACCCCCGGGAACAACTGGGAGATGAGCGCGCCGCGGCCGCCCGAGTCGAACGTGGCGATCGAGACGTGCGGGAAGATCGTCCACACCCCACCGAGCAGGTGCCCGGTCTTCCACTCCTCGACGGGCTTCGCTTCCAGCTCGAGGTAGGCAGGGTTCGGCGAGGTGACCCGCTGGTGGGGGCCCCACGCGTCGTAGATGGCCTGGTTCGGCATGTTCGGGCCGAACGTGTTCCGGTGCAGGATCGGCAGGTGGTAGAGGTCGAGGTAGCCGTCGTAGGCCACCTTCCAGTTCGGCCCGGCGATCGAGCGCCGCGACACCAGGCTCCAGCTGCCGAAGTCGAACTCGCCGAGCAGCTCGTCGTAGCCGCACAGGAACGTGTCGATGTCGACCGACGGCGTCGGCGACAGCTGCGCCCAGATCAGCCCGGCGCGCTCGGCCACCGGCAACTCGACGAGGCCGAGGCACGAGGCGTCGACGTCGCCGAAGTCTTCGCGGCTGAGGATGCCGACGAGGGCACCCTCCTGGTCGTAGGTCCATGCGTGGTACGGGCAGCTGAACCGCCGGGCCGACCCGTTGCCCTGCTCCACGATCACTGCGGCCCGGTGGCTGCAGATGTTGTAGAAGCCCCGCGCCGTGCCGTCCTGCCCGCGGGTGAGCAGCACGGGCACGCCGGCGGCCTCCATGGCCTTGTAGTCCCCGGGGTTCCTCATCTCGGCCGACAACGCCAGCATCAGCGGCAGGCGCTTGAACACGGCCTCCATCTCGCGTTCCCACCGCTGCCGGCCGTAGTAGTTGATCGTCGGCACCCGGAAGACGTCGGGCTCCTGCGGGATGGTCTTCGCCTTCACGTGGGCGATGTTCCGCTCCGCCATGGCGATGAGCTGATCACGTGCTGACATGGTGCCTCCCCGACGATCCACGGTGAACGACCGTGATCGGACCCATGACTCGATCCTACGGTGAGGGGCCGTCGACCGTGAACCAGAGGTACGACAACCCGGGGAAGCGCAGCTCGCCGTCGATGAGCGCCGCCCCCGCGCCCGCCAGCGCCACGGTCGCCCGACCGCCGGCGAGCGAGGCCAGGTCGGCGGCCACGAGCGTCACCGGATCCTGGGCGAAGTTGGCCACCACCGCCATGCGCCCGAGCACGGGGTGTCGACGTTCGAAGCAGAGCAGCCGGCGATCCGCCATCGGGTGCACGATCGTGCGCGCCCCACCGTCGATGGCGCGAATGGCGGCCCGGGCCTGCGCCAGCCGTCGAAACATGGCGAACACGGTGTGCTCGAGCGTGCCGGGCAGGTCGCGCCGGGCCGCCACGTCCCAGTCCATCGCCGGGCGATGCATCCAACGGTTGTCGTCGACCCTCGCCGGGTCGGCCTCGTACGTGTGGTCGTTCCGCAGGCCGAGCTCGTCACCCATGTAGACGAGCGGGATGCCGCCGTAGGCGAACGCGCAGGCGTAGGCCAGCTCGAGACGCCGGCAGGCCCGCTCGAGCGCGACCTCGTCGCCGCGGGCGAGCGCGTCCTCGATGCCGCACAACGAGGCGGCCGAGCCCGAGATGCGGGCGTCGCCCGTGAGGGCGTTCTCCTGGAACAGGGCGCCGCGAGCGAACGAGCCCGGGAAGCGCCCCGAGTAGAAGTCGTTGAGGAACCGGCGATGGCTGGAGCCGTCCCACCCCACCGCGGCGGCGTCCTCGTCCATCACCGCCCAGCCGATGTCGTCGTGGCAGCGCACGTAGGTGACCCAGGCGGCCCGGTCGGGGATCTCGGCCATGCGGTCCAGCGCGTGCGTCATGAGCCCGGCGTCGCGGGTGGCCAGGCTCGACCACAGCATCACCATGAGCTGGTTGTGGTAGGCCATCTCGCACTCGGTGTGCTCGGGATCGCCGACGCCGAGGTAGGGCACCAGCAGCTCGGGCGGCACGATGGCCTCGGCCTTGAACACGGTCGCCGGCGCGACCACGGCCATGAGCGCCCGGAAGGCCCGGAGCAGTGCGTGGGCCTCGGGCTGGTTCTCGCAGTCGGTGCCGAGCCGCTTCCACAGGAAGGGCACGGCGTCGAGGCGGAGCACCTCCACACCCCGATTGGCCAACCGACCCATCACGGCCAACATGTCGCGAAAGACCACCGGGTTGCCGTAGTTCAGGTCCCACTGGAACTCGTGGAACGTGGTCCACACCCACTGCTCCACGTCCGCGAGCCACGAGAAGCTGCCGGGTTTGAACGCCGGGAAGACCTCTCGCAGCGTTCGTTCGTAGGCGTCGGGCACCGTGCGATCGGGGTAGAAGAAGTAGCGGTCCCGGTAGTCCTGCTCGCCGCGTCGGGCCCGCACGGCCCACTCGTGCTCGGCCGCCGTGTGGTTGACGACGAGATCGATGCACAGGCTGATCCCGCGCCGGCGGAGTGCCGAGGCGAGATGTTCGAGATCGTCCATGGTGCCGAGCCGCGGGTCGATGTCGTCGTAGCTCTCGACGGCGTACCCACCGTCGTTCTCGCCGGGCCGCGGACGCAGCAGCGGCATCAGGTGCAGGTAGGTCGTCCGCAGCTCGGCCAGGTAGTCGAGGTGCCCGGCCACGCCGCGCAGGTCACCGGCGAAGCGGTCGGCGTAGCAGACGTAGCCCAGGTTGCTCGAGCGCTGGAACCACCCCGGGTCCGCTTCGCGGCACAGGTCGAGCGTCCACAGCTCCTCGGATCGACCGGCCACCGAGGCCACGACCCAGTCGACGAGCTCGGGCGCCAGCGCCTCGGCGGCCGGGCCGTAGGCCTGGGTGAGCGCGGCCAGCGCCTCGGGCCAGCGGCGCCGCAGGCGGGCCTCCACCACGGCGGCGCGTCCGCCGAGGGGCGCCGCCCGAACTGCCAGCAGTTCGTCGATGATCACGCTCGCCAACGTCCGTCCTCGCCTCTGACCGTCCGGTCGTTCCGCACCGGACGACCGAGTCGGGCAGCGTAGCCAACGTCGGTCAGCCGAGAGCGCCCACCGGCGCAGCGTCGTCGTCCAGGAACGACTCCACCAGCGACACCAGCTCGGCGGCCTGTGACGAGACCTGCTCGGTCTCGGCCGCCACGGTGGCGAACACCCGGTTCATCTCGGACGTCGTGGCCGACTGCTCCTCGACGGCGGCCACGATCAGGAGCTGGGTGCTGCTGATGTCGTCGATGACCCGACGTAT
Source organism: Actinomycetes bacterium (assembly GCA_031423915.1). Classification (GTDB taxonomy): domain Bacteria; phylum Actinomycetota; class Acidimicrobiia; order Acidimicrobiales; family Ilumatobacteraceae; genus JANMAT01. The sequence continues at coordinate 20,193 of JANPGL010000043.1, forward strand.
GGCCTCGAGCGCGCCGGCGGCCTGGTCGGACGCGCCACGGATGTCGGCCACTCGGGCGCCGATCTCGCTCGTCGCCGACGTCGTCTGGTTGGCCAGCTCCTTCACCTCGGTAGCGACCACGGCGAAGCCCTTGCCCGACTCTCCCGCTCGGGCGGCCTCGATGGTGGCGTTCAGCGCGAGCAGGTTCGTCTGACCGGCGATCCCGCTGATCATGCCGACGATGCTGTCGATCTCGGCCGACGCCGACCCGAGGCGGGTCATGATGTCGGCAGTCGCCACCGATGCGTTCACCGCTTCGGCGGCGATGGTGTTGGCGTCGTGGACGCTCCGACTGATCTCGATGACGCTGGCGGCGAGCTGCTCCATGCCGACGGCGGTGGAAGCGATCTGCGCGCTGAGGTCGTCGGCCGTGGCGCGCAGCCCGTCGGCCTGGGCGTGGGCGGCCTGGGCCGCCCGGGCCATGGACTCGCTCCGACGGCGGGCCGCCTCCATCTGGCCGAACTCGAGCCGGCGGCGATCCTCCTCGACGGCCAGCCGATCGCGGGCCTCCCGGGTGGCCCGCTCGGCCGCGGCCGACGCGGTGGCCTGGGCCTGTTCGGCCACCTTCCACAGCATGAGGATGCCGACCACCTCGGCGACGACGAACAGCGCGTGGATCGAAGCCCAGAGCACCGGCTTGTTCCGCGCCGCGCCGTGGCTGAACGCCGCCTCGGGTGCGAGGAGGCTGACCCCGATGTGGTGCACCACCGTGAACACGATGGTGGCCCCGAGCGATCGCCAGTCCTGGTAGAGCGCAACGAACACGAGGATCACGAAGATGTGGAAGTGGGCCTCGATGGCGCCGCCCGTGAGGTGGATGAGTGCGGCCGAACCGGCGAGGAGACCGAGGCTGGCCGCGATGCTCCGCGCCGAGCGCGAACGCAGGAACGTGGCCGCCACCGCCAGCAGCGGCAGCACCCAGAGGTCGGCCATCACGTGGACGACCGAGTAGCCGTTGATCAGGCCCACGGCGCCGATGAGCGGCACGTGGGCCCAGACGAGGGTGCGCACCAGCCGGTGGCGCCGTTCGAACTCGGCCTCAGCCAGCTGCTGACCCGCGGGGAGAGTGTCGATCCATCGCATCCACCTGTCATCGTCCGGTTTCGAGCGCCACTTGAGCACCCTTGCCGGCGACCACCACGGCGGGCCGGATGTCGTCAGACGGTGAAGTAGCCGATGGCGTCGGCGATCACGTGCACCCGGCCGCACGACACGGCCACGTCGACCGCGCCGTTCTTGCCGAGCTTGGCGATGACCAGGTTCGGCACGGTCTGGCGGGCGCGGAAGTTGAGGTTGGCCGCGGCCGGCTTGGGTTCGCCGGCCGGCCACACGGTCAGGTAGCCGGCCCGCGTCGGGCGGGCTGCGGTGACGTTCAGCACCACCGCCGTCACCCCGGTCGCCGGGATGCCGGCCTGACCGGCGAGCGGGACCTCGAGGATGCCGGCACCCCCGAGCGTGCGCCCCACCCGGCGCGTGTCGAGCACACGGGCGGCGTCGATCGACACCATGCGAGCCACGCCGCACGACGGTGAGAAGTAGCCGACGACGTCGGCGATCACGTGGGTGGCGCCGCCGGTGGTCTGCACGGTGACCGTGCCGTCGGTACCCACAGGAGCCACCACGAGGTTGGGCAACGACAAGCCCGACGTCG
>JANPGL010000044.1:0-27464 GCA_031423915.1 Actinomycetes bacterium
CGCCGGTGAGTGCGACGGTGACCATCACCGCCCGCGGTGGTCACCGTCGCCTCACACAACGGCCGATGCGCAGCAGGCGCCGTGCCCCGGGACAAAATCCCGGTCGCAACGGGCGCCGTACCTCTCGGGAGGACCGATCGGTCACCCCTCAGGAGGTTCACGATGCGCAAGCTCGTCCTGGCTGCCGCTGCAGCCACCGCCCTCGTTCTCCCCGCCGCCACCGCCGCGGCATCCGCACCGCCTTCGAGCATCATCCCGCTGCCCGCAGGGATCGCCCCCGAGGGCATCGTCACCGGCCGCGGCACCACCTTCTACGCCGGCTCGCTCGTCGGCGGCCAGATCGTGAGGGGCGACCTGCGCACGGGCACGGTCGGAGCGTTCGTCAAGAGCCCGGCCACACCCGTCACCGTCGGCCTCTCGTACGACAAGCGCAACGATCTGCTGTTCGCCGCCGGCGGACCCACGGGCCGAGCCGCGGTGTACGACGCCACGACCGGCGCCACCGTGGCGGCGCTCACGCTCACGACGGGCCCGTCGTTCATCAACGACGTGATCGCCACCCGCACCGCCGCGTACTTCACCAACAGCCAGGTCCCCGAGCTCTACGTGGTGCCGATCGGCAAGCGGGGCGCCGTCGGTGCGCCGCGCACGCTGCCGCTCTCGGGCCCCGCCGCCGCGTTCGTACCCGGTTTCAACCTGAACGGCATCGAGGCCACCAACGACGGCCGCACGCTCATCGTCGTCAACTCCACGCTCGGCAAGCTGTTCACGGTCGACGCCCGCACGGGCGCCAGCGCAGAGATCGACCTGGGCGGTGCCAGCGTGTCGGCGGGTGACGGCCTCTGGCTCGAGGGCGACGAGCTGTACGTCGTGCGCAACCAACTCAACCAGATCGCCGTGTTCGAACTCGGCGACGACGATCGGCCCACGGTGGCCGAGCTCGTGCGAACCATCACCAGCCCGCTGTTCGAGGTGCCGACCACGATGGCCATCGCCGGGGGACGCCTGGCCGTCGTGAACGCCCAGTTCGGGCTTCCGCAGTCGAACCCGTTCGAGGTGGTCGTGCTCCCGGTCGACGACGACCACGACGACGACTGACGACGATGGTGGTCGGGCCGTGGGGCTGCTGAGCCGCTCGGCTCAGGGCGCCAGCTCCCACCGGTCCCGGCCGCCCTGCTTGGCGGCGTAGAGCGCCCGGTCGGCCACGCGGAGCACGTCGGCCGCCACGACGTACGACGGGATCATCGCCGCACCGACGCTGACGGTCACCGTCGCCGGCGCGGCCAGATGGTCTCGCACCTCCCGCACGATCGACGCGGCCACGGCCTCCGCGCCCTCTCGGCTGGCCAGCGGCAGCAGCACGGCGAACTCGTCTCCGCCGAGGCGTCCCACCACATCGCTCCCGCGCAGGCGCCCGCCGAGCACGCGGGCCACGCCGCGCAGCACCTCATCGCCCGCCACGTGGCCGAGTGTGTCGTTGACGACCTTGAACCGGTCGACATCCACCAGCAGCAGCGCCCCCGTCGGGCCGTACCGTTCGGCCACCTGCAGGTGAGCAGCGAGCGCGCGCTCGAAGCTGCGGCGATTCTGGAGACCGGTCAGGGCGTCATGGTCGGCCTCGGCGCGCAGCCGGGCTTCTTCGCGCCGGCGCTCGGTCAGGTCGGTCACCTGCACCAGCACGTCCGCCGCGTCGTGGGCCTTCTCGCCGAGCCGGAGCAGGTCGATGGCGGCGACGCGCTCGTGGCCGCTGCGGGTCACGACGCGCACCTCGACCGTCGCCCGTCGGCGCTCGCCGTGACGGGCGACGCGCAGCGCCTCGAGCACCGGTTCGCGGTCCTCGGGGTGGAGGTGGTCGCACAGCACCGCGCGGGCCAGGCGGCGCGGGTCGCTCTCGGCGAGGGCGCATGCCGCCTCGTTCGCCTCGACCGCCCGGTTGCGGCCGTCCAGAACCAGCAGGCCGAGCGCGGCCCCGTCGAACGCGGCGCGGTACCGGCGGTCCTGCGTCACGGCCAGCCGACCGGGTGCGGGCGCATCGAGCAGGCTCACGATGACGGGCGCACCGGCGCCCCCGGCCCCCTGGCGTCGGCTCGACACGCGCAGCCACCGCAGGCCGCCCCGGGGTGACCGCACGCCGATGACCACATCGTCGACGGGTCGGCCGTTGGTGAAGGTGGCCATGATCGGCAGCTCGTTCCACGCCATCGGCGATTCGTCATCGCAGACGAGATCCAGCGCGTCGGTCACGCGCTCGCAGCTCAGCTCGTGCGGCGACGCCACCCCCAGGAACTCGAGCGCCGCAGGGTTGGCCGACCGGATCCCGCCGTCGGACGACGTGACGACGATCCCCTCGTGCAGCGCATCCACCACGGCGCCCCAGAGGTGGTCGACCTCATCTTCCACGACGTGCGAACCTTTCGCCCCGGCTGCCTACGCGAACCGGAACGATCGTACCCGCTTTGCGAATCGAGCGACGCCAGCCGGTGTCACTCAGGCGAGCGACCCCCCCGCCCACCAGCGTTCGAACATCGGCAGCGCGGCCGAATGCACGAGCTCGACGATGAGACCGCTCGGCGGGGCCAGGTACGTGTACATCCCGTAGCCCTCGGCGGGCGGCCTGCCGGCACCGACGAGCGCCCACCCGGCGGCCACCAGCGCCTCGGTCTCGGCCACGACGTCGTCGACCCACACGCCCACGTGGTGCGCGCCCGGATGGACGCGACCGTCCCAGAACGTGTCGGGCATGCCCTCGAGCAGCTCGATGTGCTGGGGTCCCTCGCACGAGTACGTGAACTTCAGCGGCACGATCTGGACGCCGCGCTCGGGCGTCCAGATCGGCTGCTCGCGTTCCTGCAGCTGCGCCCACGTGACCCCGAGCGCCGCCCCCATGTCGGCCATGGCGGCCCCGATGTCGGGGACGCGCACGCCCTGGTGGTACATGCGTTGGTAGTCGAACACGGCGCGACGATCAGCGGGCGAGGATGGTGACGCCCGAGATGCCGGGCGCCCCGTAGACGTGCGTGTACGCCGTCTTCGGGTTGTTCGGCACCTGGCGCTCGCCGGCGTCGCCGCGCAGCTGCAGCACGTTCTCGTACACCTGGCGCAGGCCCGACGCACCGATGGGCTCGCCGTTGGCCAGGCAGCCGCCGTCGGTGTTCACCGGGAACGCCCCGTTGATGTCCGTGCGACCCTCGGCCAGCCACTGCTCCTGCTCGCCGTGGGCGCAGAAACCGTTCTCGGCCATGTGCATGATCTCGGCGCCGGCCTCGGTGTCCTGCAGCTGGGCCAGGTCGATGTCCTTGGGCTCCATGCCCGCCATCTTGAACGCCGCCTTCGACGCGTCGACCGTGGGACCGGTCGAGTACTCGTCGGCGATCGACGGGGCGAGCACTTCGAAGCTGCCGAAGCGACGGGAGCGCACGACCGCGGCCTTCAGGAAGATCGGCGTGTCGGTGTACTTGTGGGCCTGATCGGCGCGGGCGAGGATCAGCGCCACGCCGCCCTCGGCCGGCGAGCAGAACATGTACTTGGTGAGCGGGTACGACAGCATGTCGGCCTCGAGGATCTCCTCCTCCGGGACCGGCTTGCGCCGCCACGCCATCGGGTTGAGCGCACCGTTGCGGAACGCCTTGGCCGAGACCTTGGCCAGCGACTGGTGCGTGATGCCGTGCTCGTGCATGTAGCGATTGATCTTCATCCCGAAGAACTGGGTGGTGAGGGCCATGCCGCTGGCGCCGTACCAGTCACCGAGGCCCGACGACTTCGTGTCGACGCGGAAGGCGCCGCGCTCGTGCTTATCGAACCCGATGGCGATGCCCAGGTCGTACATGCCCGACATGATGGTGTTGTACGTGCTGAACAGGGCCGAACCGCCCGTGGCGCAGCCGTTGGCCACGTTGATGAACTGCAGACCGGTGAGGCCCAGCTTCGACACCATGGTGTCGGCCGCGCCTGCGGCGGCGGACCCGCCGAACGCGAACTGCATGTCCTCCCACTTGCACCCGGCATCTGCCAGGGCACGGCGCACGGCGATGACGCCCTGATCCATGCCCGACACGCCTTCGGTCCGCCCGAACTCGTGCATCCCGATCCCGACGATGGCCACCTCGGTCATGACCTGCTCCCTTCAGACGTGTGTGTGCTCGTACGTGTGCGACGACTGCGGATGATGCGGAGCCCTCAGACGGGCTTGAACGCGAACGTCATGACTTCGTTGCCGTCGGCGTCGGTGCAGAGCGGCACGAACGTGAGCTCCATCTCCATGCCGATCTTCAACTTGGCGGGGTCGTTCTCGGTGAGGCGCGTCTCGACCTTCACCTGGCCCGGCAGCTCGACGTAGCCGATGCCGAACGGGACGAAGGTCTCGGGGTTGGCGTCACCGGCGTAGGGCGGCGACTTGGGCGGGAAGCCCTGCACCGTCCACGTCCACAGCGTGCCGCGCTTGGACAGCTCGACCTTCTCCATGTCCGAGCCGGTGCACTTGGGGCAGCCGTTCTGGGCGGGGAAGGTGTGGTTACCGCAGTTGGTGCACCGGGTGCCGATGAGGCGCGGGTCGTCCGTTCCCCACGTGAACACTCCCTGACTCACAGGTACCTGCGTGGCCATGCGGACCTCCCCAACGTCGCGGTCGACCTGAATCTACCGGACGAACTAACTCCGCGGTCAATACGCGGTGGGGACACCACCCGGCGCCCGGCCGTGAGGGGGCCGGCGGTGGGGGGTGGCAGGGCGGTGCCGGTCGACCACCACCACGAGGCGACCGGCACCGCCGCTGCGAAGGGGGCGCCGCTAGGCGGCGCCGGTCGAGTCGTCGTCGGGGTCCACGTAGCCGTCGCCGAGCGGGAGCATCGGCGGGTCGCCCGTGAGGTGCAGCGCGGCCTCCTCGGCGGGGACGAGCACGTCGCCGTCGGTGTCACGGCCGGCCGAGCGCGCCACCAGCTCGGACTCGGGGTCGAACTCGCCCGCGTCACCCACGAGCACGCCCACGTCGTAGGCCTCGTCGCCCAGGTCGTCGCCCGGTCGCACCTCGGGCTCCTCGCGGCGGACGCGCTCGGCCAGCGTCTCCGCCACCTGGTCGGGTTGTGATTCGTCGCCCCGGTGGTCGACCACGAGCGGCTCGTCGGGTGGGTCGTAGGTCCCCGGGTCGTCGGCCCCCCGGTCGTCACCGGCGATCACGTCGTCGTCGAAGCTCTCGGCTACGTCCTGCGCGTCCTGGCTCATGACGGTCCTCTACCCGGTGGCGACGACGTCCAATCGGACCACGTCGTGGCGACGTCAGCGGGGAGCGCGCGCCGCGGCGAGCGTGGCGCGCATGCCGTCGCCGCAGCGCGCGATGTGCTCCCACGCGCCCGGGCCGTCCCACACGGTGTCGTTGCACGCCTCGATCGAGAAGGGCAGGCGCACACCCTTGTCGAGGAGCAGCCGCACGAACCCGGCGGCGTCCATGTCGCCGTCGCCCGGGGCCTGGCGGCACCGCAGGCAGTCCTCGAAGTAGCTCTCGAGCACCGGCGTGGCCGGGCCGTCGCTCATCTGCACCGCCATCACCCGCTCGGCGGGGATGGCCCGGATGAGGTCGAGGTCGTTGGCGCCGCGGAAGTGGTGCCAGATGTCGACGCACACGCCGCCGTTGGGGCGGTCGGCCGCCTCGACCACGCGCAGCACGTCGGCTGCGGTGACCAGGTCGGTGAAGGGCAGGAACTCGAGCCCGACCGTGAGCCCGTGGTCGGCGGCGCGGTCGCACAGCGCCGCGAACGGCGCGGCTGTCTCGGCCAGGGTGCCTCCGAGCGTGGGCCCGATGGCCTGCAGGTAGCGGCACTCGAACCGGTCGGCCAGCTCCCACGCCGTGCGTTCGAACGCCGCCTGCACGTCGCTGGCCGGGCCGGGCTCGTTCCACACCCGCACGACCTCGATGTCGGCCAGCACCAGACCGTGCTCGTCGAGCAGGTCGGAGAGCTGCTCGAGATCGAAGCCCTCCTCGGCTCGCAGCCGCAGGTACTCCCCCACGAACAGGCCGACGCCGGCGAACCCGGCCGCCGCCGCTGCGGCGAACCGGTCGGCCAGCGGGTGGGTGCGCCCGATCGTGAAGTGGTTCAGGACGAGGTCGTCGGGCCCGAGCTGTCGGGGGCTTCGCCGGTCGGTCACGGGCGCATGATCACACACGGGCCGAGCGCTCGGCGCCCGCGGCGCCGCGTCCCCGATCGACTCGACCGGGCCGAGAACCAGGGCCCCACCTTCCGAGCCCGTCCGCCCCACCCGTGAGACCCACCGGGGCCGGCCGGGCGCGACGTTCGCTACTGTGCGCCGGTCGGCCAGGGGGGCCGGCCGCGGGTCGGCCGCCGGCCCGTCGCACCGCAGGAGCGCACCAGATGATCATCATCGCCGGCACCATCGACCTGGCCGATCCTTCCACCCGCGACGCGGCCATCGAGAAGGCGACCCCGCTGCAGATGGCCACCCGGGAGCAGGAACCGGGCTGCCTCGCCTACTGCTTCGCCGCCGACCCCGGCGTGGCCGGGCGCATCCAGGTCTACGAGCTGTGGGCCGACGAGGCCTCGCTCGCCGCCCACTTCCAGCACCCGAACTACCTGAACATGCGCGACATGCTCGGCACGGTGGGGCTGAAGGGCGCCGACAACAACAAGTACCGGGTCGACCACGTCGAACCCGTCTACGACGAGAACCGGGTGCCCCGGGCCGACTTCTTCACCGCCAAGTGAGGCGGCGATGACCCGGCAAGCCGTCGAAGGTCTCATCGCCAACCACGCCGACCTGCAGGCCACGTTCGAGGGCCTGTCGGCCGACCAGTGGCAGCTCCCTTCGGCCTGCGAAGGTTGGCGGGTGCAGGACGTGCTGGCGCACGTGACCTCGAACTTCGCCGAGATGGTCGAGCCGTCGCCGCCACCCACCGAGCCCCCGCCGGCCATGACGGCGGAACAGGCCATGGAGGCGCTGGTGGCGCCGCGCAAGCCGTGGTCGGCGACCGACCTGCTCGCCGAGTACGCCCGCACCCGAGACGGTGCGTTCGCCGCGCTCGGCGCCATGCAGGACGAGCCGATGGCCTCCACGGAGATCCCACTGGCCGACCTGGGCACCTATCCGATGCACTGGCTGGCCAACGCCTACTGCTTCGACCACTACTGCCACCTGCGCCACGACCTGCTGGCGCCGGCCGGGCCGCTGGCCGACCGGCTTGCCCCGGCCGACGACGTGCGCGTGCGCCCGGGCGTCGAGTGGATGCTGGCCGGGATGCCCCAGATGTGCGGCGGTGCCCTGGCCCTGGTCGTGCGGCCGGTGCGACTGGAGCTGACCGGCGCGGGCGGCGGCGTCTGGACGATCCATCCGGCCCAGGGCGCAGGTCTGGCCTCGATCGAGGAGTCGTCGGCCACCGCGCCGACGGCCACCATCTCGTCGAGCGCCCACGACTTCGTGAGCTGGGGGACCAAGCGCAGCGACTGGCGTTCGGCGTGCACGCTGCGGGGCGACGCCGACGTCGCCGCAGCGTTCCTGGACGCTCTGAACATCATCTGACGACGTGAGCAGTGGCTACCGGGCCCGGCCCGCGCCATAATTGACCGAGGGATCAATACGCACAGGGGGATTCCGCCTTGACCATGAGCGCCGAGATCGGCTCGGCCCGTTCGCCGGGCATCACGTACCAGCAGTTGCTCGACGAGGACACGCATCCGGTGCCGGCCGTCCTGCGGCTCGAGACCCCGGCGTTCCTCGGCGACGACCTGAAGGACGTGTCGAAGGACCGCTACACCTCGAAGGAGTGGCACGACCGCGAGGTCGAGCGCCTCTGGAAGCGCGTGTGGCAGTTCGCCTGCCGCGAGGAGGAGATCCCAGCCGCCGGCGACTACGCCGTCTACGAGATCGCCAACCTGTCGTTCCTCGTCGTGCGCCAGCCCGACGGCTCCATCAAGGCCTTCCCCAACGCCTGCCTGCACCGCGGTCGGCGTCTGAAGGACTACGAGGGGCGCTGCAGCGAGCTGCGCTGCAACTTCCACGGTTTCGCCTGGGCGCTCGACGGCGCGCTGACCGACGTGCCGGCCCGCTGGGACTTCCCGCAGATCCAGACGGAGGAGTTCCACCTCCCCGACATCCAGGTGGCCACCTGGGCCGGGTTCGTGTTCATCAACCCCGACCCCGACGCCCAGCCGTTCGAGGAGTTCGCCAAGGACCTCATCGAGCAGTTCGAGATCTGGCCGCTCGGCGACTTCTACACCGAGGCGCGCGTCTGCAAGCTCATCCGGGCCAACTGGAAGATCGCCCAGGAAGCCTTCAGCGAGGCGTACCACGTCAACGGCACGCACCCGCAGATCATGTACTACCTGGGCGACACCAACAGCCAGGTCGACGTGTGGGAGAACTGCGCCCGGGTCATCAGCCCCGGTGGCACCCCGAGCCCGCTGCTCGACTCGCTGCCCGACTACGACACGATGCTGCGCTCCATGCTCGACCTGCGCGACGACGAGGATCTGCCGATCCACGTGCCCGAGGGTCAGACGATGCGAAGCCTGGCCGCGGCGTTGGCGAGAGACCGGTGGCGCCCGATCGTGGGCGACAAGGTCGAGAGCATGTCCGACGCCGAGATGATGGACTCGATCGACTACACGCTGTTCCCGAACTTCCATCCGTGGGGCGCGTTCAACCGCATCGTCTACCGGTTCCGCCCCAACGGCGACGATCAGCGCTCGGCCATCATGGAGGTCTTCTTCCTGTCGCCGTTCACGGGCGAGCGCCCGCCGCCCGCCCCGATCCACTGGCTCGAGGAGCACGAGACGTTCACCGACGCCACCGAGCTGGGCATGCTCGGCAAGGTGTTCGACCAGGACCTGTTCAACATGAGCAAGGTCCAGCTCGGTCTCGAGACCACGTTCAAGCCCGGGGTCACGCTGGCGGCGTACCAGGAGGGCAAGGTGCGGTGGCTGCACAGCAAGCTCGGCGAATGGGTGGAGGGCTGACCGTGGGAGCGATCGTTCATCCCTTCACCAAGGCCCGCTACGAGCGCAACGACGACGGCACCGTCACGGTGACGTCGTCCGGTGGGTCGTCCGGCGTCTTCGAACGCCGCGGCAAGTGGATCTCGGGCGAGCTGCGCGAGTGCGACGCCCAGGTCTGCGGCTGGGTGGGCGGCCCCCGTGTGGGCAACCACCGCCTGTCGACGGCCACGCGCCAGTAGCTCGACCGCGCACGCGACGACGGCGCCCCGACCCGCAACGGGTCGGGGCGCCGTCGCGTCCGGGGTCAGCGCGTCCCGACGTCGACCAGCTCGCGCTCGTCGTCGTGGCCGCCGCCTTCGCTGATGCCCCAGCGCTGCTGGAACCGCTTCAGTGGCGCCGGGGCCCACCAGTTGGCCTCGCCGGCCAGCCGCATGAACGCCGGCACGAGGAGCCCCCGGATGACGGTGGCGTCCATCACGATCGCCAGCGCCAGGCCGAGCCCGAACAGCTTGATGATGCTCACGCCCGAGGTGCCGAACGCCACGAACGTGACGGCCAGCAGCACCGCCGCTGCGGTGACGATGCGCCCCGTGCGCTCCAGGCCCATGGCCACCGCACGTGTGTTGTCGCCGTGCAGGTCGTGCTCCTCCTTGATGCGGCTGAGGAGGAACACCTCGTAGTCCATCGACAGCCCGAAGGCGATGCAGAACATCAGGATGGGCATCGTCACGTCGAGCTGGCCGGTGGCGGTGAAGCCGAGGAGGCCCGACAGGTGACCGTCCTGGAAGACCCACACCATGGCGCCGAAGGTGGCCGTCAGCGACAGCAGGTTCAGCACGATCGCCTTGAGCGGCACGAGCAGGCTGCCGAACACCAGGAACAACAGCACGAACGTGACCCCGGCGATGATGGCCAGCGCGTAGGGCAACCGGGCGGCGATGGCGGCCTTGGTGTCGACCAGCTCGGCGCCCCGACCCTCGACGCCGAACGCGAACGGCGCGTCGATGGCGCGGATCTGCTTCACCAGCTCCTCGCCCCGCGCCGACACCATGGTGGCGGCCGGGGTCACCATCAGCCAGGTACCGGCAGGCCGAGCGAAGGCCGACGACGACGGGTCGGGCGCCGCGACGAGTTGGCCGGCCGCGTACGTGCCCGTGAGGCCGGCGACGCGGGTGATGCCGTCGAGCGACGACACCCGGGCGGCGAACGCATCGAGGGCCGCGCTGCGGGCACCCAGGTCGTCGATGCCGGTGACGACGACGGCGAAGTTCTCGCCGGTGTTGCCGTCGAAGTCGCGCACCAGCTCCTCGGACACGACGCGGCTCTCGGTGCCCTTGGGCAGCACGGTCTGGTTGGGCAGGCCGAAGCTGACCCGCAGGAACGGCAGGCCGAGCAGCACCAGCACGGCCACGGCCGCCCCGCCCACCAGGATCGGCCGGCGCATCACGACGGTCGACAGGCGGTGCCAGAAGCCATTCTCGCCGGCCACCGGCGGGCGACGGCGCAGGACCTGGAAGCGGTCCACCCGACGGCCGACGACGGCGAGCAGCGCCGGCAGGCTGACGAGCGACCCCAGCGCCGCCACGAGCACCACGGCGCCGCCGGCGTAGGCGAACGAGCGCAGGAAGTACATGGGGAACACGAGCAGCGCCGACAGCGACACCGCGACCGTGAGCGCCGAGAACGCCACCGTGCGGCCGGCCGTCTCGACCGTGCGGACGACGGCGTCCTCCACGGTGCGGCCGCGGCCGAGCTCCTCACGGAAGCGGCTCACCATGAACAGGCTGTAGTCGATGGCGAGGCCGAGGCCGAGCGCCGTCGTCAGGTTGACCGAGTAGATCGACACGTCGGTCAACTTGGTGATGGTGAACAGCGCCAGGAACGTCCCGAAGATGGCGACGAGGGCCACGAACAGGGGGAGGCCGGCGGCGATGAGGCCGCCGAACACCACGACCAACAGGGCCAGGGTGATCGGCACGGAGACCACCTCGGCTCGGGCCAGGTCACCCTCGATCTGGTGTCCGATGTCGGCATTGATGGCCTGCGCACCGCCGAACCGCAGGTCGAGGACACCCTGGTCACCTTTGTACGAGGCCGCCAGCCGGTCGTAGGTGTCGGCCATGGCGGCGTCGTCGCCCGTCAGGCGAGCGACGATGATGGCCCGGGTCCCGTCGGTGGCGCGCAGCGGCGGGGCGTTGCCGAGCGACCAGTACGACGCGACGCGACTGACGCCCGGCTCGGCGGCCAAGCGGGCGGTGAGCGCCGCGCCCGCGGCGGCCGCGTCGGGGGCGTCGACGTTGCCGCCGGCGGCCTTGGCCAGCACCACCAGGTTGGCGTCGCCGGCGTCGAACTCGCCCTCGAGCACCGCCCGAGCGCGCGACGACTCCGACGACGGATCGTCGAAGCCTGCGCCTTTGAGCGATCCGAACACGCCGGTGCCGAGGCCGGCGGCGACGACCACGAACAGGGCGGTGAAGGCGAGGACGAGACGGCGACGCCTGACGGCGAACCTGCCGAGCCGGGTGAACATGGGGCCTCCTGGGGGTTGGGGACGACCGTCCGATCGTCCGCCCCCGGCGGGGTCGCCGGCATCGACCCGAAGGGCACTTCGCGGACGCCTCGCGTCCGACCACACGACAGCGGCCTCGTACCCCGGTACGAGGCCGTCCCCGACCGCGGTCCGATACGTGTGACAGAGGGCTCCGGTACCGTGAGCACGTGAGTAGGAACCCCGCCTGCCCCCGCACGTGGACCGCCAACCTGTCGGTGCTCTTCCCGGCCGCCGCGCTCGTGGCTTCGTTGGCGGTGTTCGGTACCGCCGACCACATCACGCCCGCGGTGGTGGGCCTGGTGGCCGTGTCGCTCGTGCCCTGGGCGCTGCTGGCCGGTGGCGTGCAGATGCCCGACGCCGTCCTGACCATCGCCGTGCTCGCCCCCGGCCTGGTCCTCATCCTCGGGTGCGGCCTGCCCGGCGCGCTCTTCTGGCTCATCCTCCTCGTCATGTGGCTGGTGGCCCGCTCCCGCGGGTCGGTCCTGCCCCTGGTGACGGCGCTCAGCGGCACGCTGGCCGTGTACGTGATGGAGCGGATCCGCGACGGGCACGACTTCAAGCAGAGCTGGATCCTGTTCGGGACCGGGTTCGGCTTCTCGTGGTTCGGCGGGATGCTGCTGCGACGCGAGCGCCTGCTCGTCGGCGAGCTCGAACGGGCCCAGGCGCTTCTCACCGACGCCGCCGCCGCCGAGGAGCGCCGACGCATCGCTCGCGAGATCCACGACATCGTCGGCCACTCGCTGACGGTCGTGCTGCTCAACGTGGCGGGCGCTCGGCGCCTGGTGCGCACCGACCCCGACGCCGCCGCCGACGCCCTGGCGCAGGCCGAGGCCCTGGGTCGCGAGAGCCTCGACCATGTGCGCGAAGCGGTCGGTCTGCTCCGCGCCGAGGGCGACGAGCCGGGTGTTGCGCCGCCGCTGCCGACCGGGACCGATGTGACGTCGCTCGTGCGGCGCGCCGCCGGGGCCGGGCTGTCGGTCGAGCTGCGCGTCGACGGCGACCTCGACGTCCTGGAACCGGCGGCCGGGCTCGCCGTCTACCGCGTCGTGCAGGAGGCGCTGACCAACGCCGGTCGCCACGCGCCGGGGGCCCTGGTGGAGGTGCGGGTGACGGCCGGTCGCGCGCTGGCCCACGTGTCGGTGCGCAACGGCGCGCCGGCCCGGCCCTCGATCGCGCCGGGACCGCCGGGCACCGGTCTGCTCGGCATGCAGGAACGGGTCGCCGCCGCCGGCGGGCGCGCCTCGGCCGGCCCGACCGACGACGGCGGCTGGCTCATCACCGCCGAGCTCCCGGCGCGGGTCAGCAGCGTCGGTGGTGGGCGGTGACGGTGCGGCTCGTCATCGCCGACGACCAGGCGCTGGTGCGGGCGGGGCTCCGGCTCATCCTGCGTTCGGAGGACGACCTCGAGATCGTGGCGGAGTGCGCCGACGGCGACCAGGCCATCGCTGCGGTCGCCGCCCACCGACCGGACGTGGTCCTGATGGACGTGCGCATGCCCGGCACCGACGGCCTGGCCGCCACCAAGCGCCTGCGCGACCTCGGCGACGGTGCCCCTCCGGTGCTGCTGCTGACCACGTTCGATGACGACGAGGTCCTGTGGGGCGCCGTCGAGGCGGGTGCCGCCAGCTTTCTGCTCAAGGACACCCCGGCCGAGCAGCTCGTGGCGGCGCTGCGCATCACGGCCGCCGGCGGGTCGTGGCTCGACCCGCGCGTCACCCCGCGGCTGCTGTCGCGACTGCGCGACGCGCGCGGTCCGAACGAGAGCGTCTCGGCCCGGCTCGACGCGCTGACCGATCGCGAGACCGAGGTGCTGGCCCTCATGGCCGACGGCGCGAACAACACCGAGATCGCCGAACGCCTGCACGTCGGTGAACGCACGGTGAAGAGCCATGTGACCGCCATCTTCATGAAGCTGGCCGTGCGGGACCGGGCCGGGGCGATCGTGCTCGCCTTCGACGCCGGCCTCGTGCGCCCTGGACAGCACGGTCACTGACGGGTTCGGCCGGGTGCGGCCGCCGTGGTAGGAACCCGGCCATGGCCGATCGACTCCGCGTGCTGCTCGTCGTCAAGGGACACCCCTACCACCGCCAGGCGTTCTACGACGTGTTCGACGCCGACACCGGCATCGAGTGGACGCTCGTCGAGCAGCCCGCCGCCCAGGCGTTGTTCCATCCCGAGCGCGCCGAGGGCTTCGACGTCTTCGTGATGTACGACATGCCGGGCATCACCTTCACCCGCGCCGATCCGCCGCTGCGCTTCACCGATCCGCCGGCCGACTACGTCGAGGGCTTCGAAGCGTTGCTCGACGCGGGGAAGGGCATGGTGTTCCTCCACCACGCCATCTGCTCGTGGCCCACCTGGGACCGCATGGCCGAGATCATCGGCGGTCGCTTCCACTACGCGCCGGCGACGCTGCGCGGCGTCGACTACCCCGACTCGGGGTACCTGCTCGACGTCGAGCACCACGTCGAGGTCGTCGACCCCGACCACCCCATCTGCGCCGGGTTGGGTGACGGTTTCGACATCGTCGACGAGCTGTACCAGTTCCCGGTGTTCACCGACGACGTGGTGCCCCTGCTGCGCACCACGTTCGACGTGGCCGACGCGTCGAGGTTCTACTCGCCGTACCAGGCCATCAGCGGCCGTCGCGATTCGAACGAGGGCTGGACCCACCCGGCCGGGAGCCCGCTCGTGGGGTGGGTGAAGCACGCCGGGAGCTCGCCCGTGGCGTACCTTGAGTTCGGCGACAGCCCGGGCGCCTACGCCAACCCGAACTACCGACGCGCGCTCGGCAACGCCATCCGGTGGGCGGCGTCGCCCGAGGCCCACGAGTGGGCCCGGGCCAGACGACGGGCCACCGGTCGCCGGTGAGCGACGGGCCGACGCCCCCCGGTCGGCCGTTCGAGCGGCGCCGCGGGACGCCGCGCCGCTGGCGTCGCCGCGCCGTGAACGCGCTGATCGTGGCCTGGGTCGTCGCCCTCGCCGTCTGGAACGCGCCCGACTCGCCCCTGCGCCGACGGGCCCTGCCCCCGGTGCGCACGGCGGTGCTGGCGGCCGGTCTCGAGCAGAACTGGGGCGTGTTCGCTCCGGATCCCCGGAAGACCTCTCGCGCCGTGGAGGCCCAGCTCACCTGGTCCGATGGCACGACGAGCCGCTGGCGCCCGCCGGTGGGCGGATGGTTCGACGCCTGGCGCGACTACCGGTGGCAGAAGGTGGGCGAGACCGTGGCGGTCGCGGACCGCCCCCGGCTCGAGGCGATGGCCTCCTGGATCGCCGGGCGCCAGCGCCGCCCCGGCGCCACCGTGGTGTCCGTGCGCCTCTCGCTGCGCACCAGCCTCGACCCCGGCGTCTCGGGGGACGGGCGGGGCAGCTGGATCGAGCGGGATCTGCTGATCTGGCGGCCCGCATGATCGACGCGTGGAACCGGTTCTGGCACGCGCCGGCGGCGCGCACGACGGTGGTGCGCGTCCGCATCGCCGTGGGCGTGACCACGCTCCTGTGGGCCCTGTCGGCCCGCGCTGATCTCGGTGCGCTCTACGGGCCGGGCGCCGCGCCGGCGCGGCGCGTCGGCGGGATCGCAGGCTGGAGCCTGCTCGGCGGCGCGCCGTCGTCCGGTCACGTCCGCACGTTGTGGGTGGTGCTCGTGCTGGCGGCCGTGCTCGTGACCGTCGGCGTCGGCGGTCGCGGCGCCCGGATCGTGATGGCCGCCGCGCTCGCCTCGTTCATCCGGCGTCAGCCGCCGGCGCTCAACTCGGGCGATCTGCTCGTGCTGATCGACGCGGTCTACCTCTGCCTGCTCCCGGCCGACCCCGGCCGCGCCCGCATGTGGCCACTTCGGTTCCTGCAGCTCCAGGTGTGCGTGGCCTACTGGGCGGGGGTGCGGCTCAAGCTCACGGGCACGACGTGGCACGACGGGTCGGCCGTGGCCTACGCGCTCCAGATCGACGATCTGGCGCGCTGGCACCTGCCGGTCGGGCTCACCGGGCAACCGTTGCTGGCGAACGTGCTCACCTGGGGCGCACTCGCCGTCGAGGTGCTGTTCCCGATCCTCGTGTGGCCTCGGGCCACCCGCCGGTGGGCGCTCGCCGCGGGGCTGGCCCTGCACGTGTTCATCGACGTGACGATCATGGTCGGCTTCTTCGGCCTGGCGATGGCCACCGCCTACCTGGCCTTCACGGGCGGCGACGGCGCGGCGCCGGCCGACGACGCGGCCGGAGCGCCCGCGACCGCCTAGCCCTGCTCGGCCTGCCTGGCCGCCATCCAGGCGGCCGTGTCCTTGCCCATCTTGGCGCCGTCGTAGCCGATGCGCTGCGTGGGGGTGATCTCCATGATCACGCGGCGGGGCGAGTCGAGGAACTGCTGGAAGAACTTGGCCCGCTCGGCGTTCGTGGGGTTCAGGGCGTTGGCCAGCTCCGGGTAGAACCAGTCCTTGGTGGCCTGGTCCTTGTGGAGCACGGCCGTGCCCTTCCACGTGATGGCCTTGCCCCGCGGGATCGGCGACCCGGTCGACGTGACCACCACGCACACGCGCGGATCGCGCTTCACGGCCGAGAAACGGGCGCGCTGCTCGGAGCCCGTGATCCAGAAGGCGCCCTTGCGCCACACGTAGGACATGATGACCCCGACGGGCCACCCCTCCTTGTTCGACCAGATGAAGGTGCACTCGTTGTGGGCGAGGAGCAGCTTCTCCTCGTCGCTCTTGTCGAGGTCGTACTTCGTGACGTCCTCGTAGTTCTCTTCCGGATGCCCCTCGGCCATGGTGGCTCCCCCCTGGTGCTCGTGCCAGTGAGAACCTACACGAATCGATCGCGCAGTTAGTTAATGGCCGGGGGCGTTCATGTAGTCCCGGTAGTAGGTGATCCAGCCGTCGCGCACGCGGTAGACCCCCACGCCCGTGCGCGGACCGGCCTTGGTCGTGGCCTCCCACTGGGCCCAGGCCGTGTGGTCGTCGCCGGCCAGCTCCACGAGCCGGAAGCTGGCGCCGGCTTTGGCCATCTCGGTGTTCATCTTCTCGAAGAACCCGGCGATGGCCGGCCCGCCCCGGAACGTTCCGAACACCGGGTCGACCAGCTCCGCGTCGTCGCTGAACAGCTGGGCCAGCGCGGCGTAGTCGCCGCCGTCCTGCACGTGCCAGAACGTCTTCAAGGTCTCGTACGCATCCCCCGACATGCCGAGAGGCTACGACAGCTGGAGCCGCGTGCGGATGTCCTGCTGCACCTCGGCCACCGAGCGGGACGCGTCGATGGTGGCGACGTACTCCTTGCGCTCGAACAGGGCCAGCAGCGGCTTCGTCTCGTGGTGGTACGCCCCCAGACGCACGGCGAGAGCCTCGGGGTTGTCGTCGTCGCGGGTGACGAGCTGGCCGCCGCACACGTCGCACCGGTCGTCGATCTCCGGGCGGTGCAAGATGAGGTTGTAGTCGAGGCCGCACGTGGGGCACAGGCGGCGGGCGAGCACGCGGCGCTGCACCTCGGCATCGTCGAGGTGCAGATCGATCACCCCGTCGATGTCGTAGCTCTCGAGGAAGAACTCCGCCTGCCGGGCGTTGCGCGGGAAGCCGTCGATCACGAACCCGAAGTTCCAGTCGTGGATCGCCAGTCGTTCCCGCACCACCGCCTCGACCAGATCGTCGTCCACCAGGTGGCCGTCGGCCACGATCCGTTTCACCTGCGCGCCGAGCTTGGTGTGGTGCTGCACGTTCCAGCGCAAGATGTCACCGACGCTGATGTGCTCGAGCTCGAACGCCTCCGCCAACAACTTCGCCTGCGTCCCCTTGCCGCTCCCCTGGACGCCCATGATCACGTACTTGCGCACGTCGACGTCACCCAACCCGCCTCACCCGAGGCGAGCGAGCAGCTCCTGCTTGGCCTGTTCGAACTCCTCGAACGCCATGTTGCCGTCCTCGAACCGCTCGTGGAGCAGCCGGAGAGACTCCATCACGCTGCCCGGGTCGCTGGCGGCATCGACGTCGACATCCTCGCCACCCTCGGCCCGTTGCACCTTCCGCTCCTGCTTGCGGACGGCCTTGTCTCGTTTCGCGGCTTCGACGCCGCGCTTCGTACTGCGTTCCCTCGACATAGCCTCTCCTCAGCCGTACGACGAAAAATGGGCGAGCCGCCGGCCCTTGGCCGGCGGCTCGTCGATCGAGCAGATGAGCTCAGGCAACCCGGACGTTGCGAGCCTCTTCGCCCTTGCGACCGGGAGCGACGTCGAACTCGACGCGCTGGCCCTCAGTGAGGGACCGGTACCCGGTGGCCTGGATGTTGCTGAAGTGAACGAAGACGTCGTCGCCGTCCTCGCGGGAAATGAATCCGAAGCGCTTCTCGTTGTTGAAGAACTTCACTGTGCCGGTAGCCAAAGCCATCTCTTCTCAATACCTGTGCATCCCACCGACTTGATGGGCGACTACACGCTATCAGCTACGCGCGTCGTTGCCGCTCCGGGCGATTCGCACTCCGACCTCCCGTCGCCGCCGACCGCCGGTACGCTGGACCTATGTCCGACGCCGCGCTGCTGGCCGAGCTCGAACCAGTCGCGGCGCGACTGCTCGAGCGTCACCTCGAGACCACCCGCGAGTGGTTCCCCCACGAGCTCGTTCCGTACGACCGGGCCCGCTCGTTCGAACCCGGGCAGGCCTGGGCGCCGGAGGACGCCGACCTCGGCGGTGCGTCGCTGTCCGAGGGCATGCGCAGTGCGCTGTTCGTGAACCTCCTCACCGAGGACAACCTGCCCTACTACTTCCGCTCGATCGAGCGGATGTTCGGCGTCGACGGCGCCTGGGGCACGTGGGCCCGCCGTTGGACCGCCGAGGAGGGCCGCCACTCGATGGCCATCTACGGCTACCTGATGGCCAGCCGCGCCATCGACCCGGTGGCGCTGGAACGGGGCCGCATGGTGCAGGTGTCGGGCGGCGAGACCCCCGAGCCCCGCTCGGCGCTCCACGGCTTCGCCTACCTCACCATGCAGGAGCTCGCCACCCGCGTGTCGCACCGCAACACGGGCAAGTTGCTCGACGACCCCGCCGGCTACGACGTGATGGCCCGCGTGGCGGCCGACGAAAACCTCCACCACCTCTTCTACCGCGACCTCACGACGGCCGGCCTCGAGGCCGACCCGAGCGGCGCGGTGATCGCCATCGCCGACGAGGTGCTCGGCTTCGCCATGCCCGGCGGTGGCATCCCCGACTTCGAGCGCCACGCCAACGCCATCGCTCGCGAAGGCATCTACGACCTGCCCCTGCACCACGACCAGATCCTCGTCCCGCTCGTGCTGCGCCACTGGAACCTGCCGGCGGTCACCGGCCTGTCCGCGGCGGCCGAGGTGGCACGCGACAAGGTGCTCAAGCACATCGACCGGCTCGGTCGCGTCGCCCGCCGCGTCACCGAACGCCGCCAGCGTTCCGACGCCGCGGCGACGGTCTAGGTCCGGTTCGGCGCCGACCGTCCGCGTTCCGAGCCCCGCCCGCCTCACCGCCGAGACCCGGCGGGCCGAGAACCTCGGGACCGAGGACGATCAGCCGTAGCGCTGGCGGTTGCCGCCGCGCTCTCGGCGCCCGCCGGCCACCAGCAGGTTCTCGCCGGTGACCCACGAGCCGGCCGGGGAGCACAGGTAGACGATCGCCGCCGCGATGTCCTCGGGCGTGCCCAGGCGGCCGAGCGGGGTCAGCTCCGCCAGCTCGGCCAGCTTCTCGTCGCCCGCCATGCCGAGAACCTCGCGGAACGCCTCGGTCGGCACCTGCCCGGGCGACACCGCGTTCACCCGGATGCGCGGCGCCAGTTCGAGCGCCAGCGTCTGCGTGAGGTTCAGCAGGCCCGCTTTGGCCGCGGCGTACGGGCCGGTGCGGGGCGAGCCGCGCATGCCGGCGCCCGAGGCGATGTTGACGATGCAGCCGCCGTCGCTCATGCGGGTCGCCGCGGCCTTGGCGCCGAGGAAGGCGGCCGTGAGGTTCAGCTCGAGCTGGCTGCGCCACACGTCGTCGGGCGTCTCGATCAGCAACCGGGTGGTCTTCTCGTCGGAGCCCCCGACGTTGTTCACCCAGGCGTCGAGGCGACCGAAGGTCTCGAGCGCGGCGTCGCCGAGCCGGTCGTTCATGCCGTCGCTGCGGATGTCACCGGCCACCACCAGCGCCCGTCGCCCCGCGGCCGCCACGAGCGCGGCGGTCTCGCGCAGGTCGGCCTCGCGGCGGGCGGTGACGACGACGTCCGCGCCCGCCTCGGCCAGGCCCACGGCGATGCCGCGCCCGATGCCCTGACCCGAACCGGTGACGACCGCGACGAGGCCGTCGCAGCGGAAGCGGTCGAGGATCCCCACGACGTCAGGCTCCGATCGTGCGGACGGGATCGCTGCCGTCCCAGCCCTTGGCCGCGTCGGCCACCATGCCGTAGAAGCCCCGCAGCGCCCGCGACCCGACGTAGAGCTCGATCATGTGGCCCAGCTCCGCCGTGGCGTCGTGGAACACGAAGACGGCGCCGCTCGAGGTCTCGGCGCGCATGGCCTCGGGCCAGCCCCGGGCCGTGAGGGTGGCCTGGGCCACGGCGAGGTCGTCGACGAAGAACGCGAGGTGGTGCAACCCCTCGCCGCCCTCGCCCACCACGTCGCGGACGGCCGACGGCCCCACGGTGTGGTCCTGCACGAGCTCGACCATCACGTCGCCCCACTGGCCGTAGGCCGACGTGTGGTCGAACGATCCCGGCCCGCCCCGATAGCGCACCTTGGTGACCGGGATGTGCTCGTTCACGAAGAACGGGCCTGCCCCGTCGCGTTCGGCCCACTGCGCGGCCGCGCTCCTGGCGTCGCGGACGGCGTAGGCGATCTGGACCGGGCGGCCCAGGACCGGGAGGTTCGACATCAGTAGGGCAGCGTCCCGCCGTCGACGGGGAACATGCAACCCTGGAAGTTCCGGGCCGCCTCCGAGGCGAGCATGACCGCCACGGCCGCCACCTCGTCGACGGTGTTCATCCGCTTGATGGCCGAGTCGGCCACGAACATGGCGACCATCTCGTCGTACGTGATGCCCATCGACGCGGCCGACGACGGCCCGGTGGCCAGCACGATGTCCGTCTCGATGAGGCCCGGCAGAATGGCGTTCACCGTGATGCCGGTGGGGCCGACCTCCTTGGCCGCCGACTTCACGAGCCCGAGCACGGCGTGCTTGGTGGTGTTGTAGCCCGAGATGCCGGGCTTGCCGGCCTTGCCCTCGACCGAAGACGTCACCAGGATGCGGCCGTAGTCGCGCGGGATCATGTGCTGCAGCGCCTTGCGCATGCCCCAGAACACCTGGTTGAGGTTCCAGTCGATCTCGAGGTTCCACTCCTCGTCGGTCATCTGGGCCACCGGCGCGGTGTTCTGCACACCGCCGGAGTTGAGGCAGCAGATGTCGAGCTGGCCGAAGCGCTCGATCGTGAAGTCGATGAGGCCCTCGACGGTGGCCTGCTTGGCGGCGTCTCCGGCGAAGAACGCCACGTTGTCACCGCCGCCCATCTCGGCCACCGCGGTGGCGCCCTTGGCGGCGTCGCGGCCGTTGACGACGACCTTGGCCCCCTCGCGCAGGAACGCCTCCGCCATGGCCCGGCCGATCGAGCGGGTGCCACCGGTGATGCAGGCCACACGGCCTTCGAGCTTGCCCATTTGTCCTTGTTCCCCTTGCGACTCGTGCTGGATGGTGTGGCGTGCGGTCAGTACGGCGAGGTGCCGCCGTCGATGGACAGCAGCGCTCCGGTGATGCCCGCTCCTGCGTTCGACGCGAGCAGGACGGCCACCAGGGCGACGTCCTCCACCGTGTTCAGTCGCTTGATCGACGACTCGTCGGCGAACTGGTCGAGCAGGCCCTGGTAGGTGAGCCCCATGCCCTCGGCCGCACCGGGGCCGAACTCCTTCATCAGGTCGGTCTCGATGGCGCCCGGGCACAGTGCGTTCACCGTGATTCCGAGCGTGCCGACCTCTTTGGCCACCGACTTGCACAGGCCGTTGACGGCGTGCTTGCCGACGACGTAGCCCGACACGACCGGCTTGCCCATCTTCCCTTCGACCGACGACACCGCCATGATCCGACCCCACTGCTGGGGGATCATGTACTTCAGCGCCCGGCGCATCGTCCAGAACGTGTGCCAGAAGTTCCACACGAGCGCATCCTGCATCGCCTCGTCGGTGTAGTCCTGCAGGGGCGAGTAGTTGTCGCCGCCGCCCGTGTTGGGCACCAGGATGTCGATGCGGCCGTAGCGCTCGACCGTGGCGTCCACCAGCTGCTCGCAGAACTCGCGCTGCTTGGCGTCGCCGGCGATGAAGTGGACGTCGTCGCCCGCGTTCATCTCGGCGAGCGCCTGCGCCCCCTTCTCGGGGCTGCGCCCGTTGATGACCACCTTGGCGCCTTCGCGCACGAAGGCCTCGGCGATGCCTCGGCCGATGCCCCGCGTGCCACCCGTGATGCAGGCCACCCGGCCGTCGAGCTCACCCATCGCCATCCCCTTTGTCGAACTTCGTCGAACTGTTCCGTCTCCGTGACGGCGGGCATACTAACCAGCCGATCAGATCTCTCCGAACGCGACCGGGGCCTTTCGTGGATCCGGACGGCGGACGGCTCTCTTCGCTCGACGGCGACCGCACCCTCATCTGAACCGGGGACCCCATGGACGACACCCTCCGCCTCCAACTCCGCCTCCACCTCGACCAGCAGGCGGTGAAGGACATCACGATCGCCTACTGCTGGGCGCTCGACCGTCACGAGTTCGAGCTCCTGCGCGAGGTCTTCCTGCCCGACGCCACCGCCCGCCTCGGCGACGAGGAGTGCGACGGGATCGAGGCGATCATGGCCCGGATCGCCCGGGCGCTCGGCCCGCTCGACGACAGCCAGCACATCATCTCGAACCACGAGGTGCGCGTCGACGGCGATTCGGCCACCAGCCGGTGCTACCTGCACGCCCAGCACGTGCGCCGCACCTCGCAGGGTGGTCCGAACTTCGTGGTGGCCGGCCGCTACGAGGACGTGCTCGAGCGCACGACCGCCGGCTGGCGGATCAGGCGCCGCGTGCTGACGACGATGTGGACGGACGGGAACCCCGGCGTCGTCCGTCCACGCTGACGCCCGCGGGCGCCTGGAGCAGCGTGCCCCGCATCAGCTCGCGGATGCCCTCGATGGCGGCCGCGTGCTCCTCGGAGTCGTCCGACACGGCGTCGACCAGACCGACGAACAGCGTCCGGATGAGCGCCGCGACCCGTCGGCGGTCCTCGGGGCGGATCTCTCCGCTGGCCAGACCGTTGCGCACCAGGAGACCGAGGATCGCCGTCCCCTCCCCCGGCAGCGTCGACATCTTCTCGCGCAGCTCGTCGTGGCGGGCCACGTCGATTCGCGCCGAGCCGATGAAGCGGGCGAGCGACGGGTCCTCGACGTTCAGGTCGTAGGCCGACTGCAGGATGGCCTCGAACTGCGCCAGGAACGTGCCGTTGGCCTCGATGGCCTCCCGAAAGCGCTGGTAGACGACGCGCTGCACGTGCTCGTTGACGGCCAGGTAGATGTCGAGCTTCGAGTCGAAGTAGTGGTAGAGCGCGCCGGTGGTGATGGCGGCCTTGGTGGCCACGTACTTGTTCGTCGTGACGCCGTAGCCGAGCTCGGCGAAAGCCACTCGGGCCACCTCGAGGATGCGCTGGCGCGTCTCGACCGAGCTCGACGCCGGCGGTCGACCCAGCTTCCGAGCTCGTTTGGCCGCCATAGGCGCCGAAGCTTAGACCCGGTGCCCCGCCGGTGCCCCCGGGACCGTGACCGTCGAGAAGTGACTCCCCGATTAGTTCCCGGCCGCCGAGCCGCTAACGTCTCGGCGTCGGGGCCGGCGGGCCCCATCGCGCCGAAGGGGAGCAGACATGGTCGACACGGCCGACACCGCAACCGGGACTCAGCCGAGCGTCGAGGCGTTCGCCGCCGAGGCCGCCGCCTGGCTCGAAGCCAACGCGCCGCGCAAGGTCGCCGCCAAGGAAGGCGACCTGGAGCCGGGCGACCCGTTCAGCGTGGCCGTCTTCCACAACCTGTCGCACGCCGACGAGCACGCCCTGCTCCAGGACCTGCGCCGGTGGCAGCTCAAGAAGGCAGAGAAGGGCTACCACGCCATCACGTGGCCCGCGGAGTACGGCGGCCTAGGGCTGACCAAGGAGCACGCCCGGGCGTTCGCCCAGCTGCAGGCCGGCTTCGACGTCCCCAACCGCCACGAGCTGTTCGGCGTGACCACCGGGCTCATCGCGCCGACGATCCGTCAGTTCGGCACCGACGAGCAGAAGGCGCGCTTCGTCGCCGACTTCCTGTCGACCCAGGAGTTCGCCTGCCAGCTGTTCTCCGAGCCGGGCGCGGGCAGCGACCTGGGTTCGCTCGCCTGCCGCGCCGAGCGCGACGGCGACGAGTGGGTCGTCAACGGCCAGAAGGTGTGGAGCTCGGGCGCCCAGTTCGCCGGCTGGGGCGAGCTGATCGCCCGCACCGACCCCGACATCGTCAAGCACAAGGGCATGACCGCCTTCATCATCCCGCTCGACCACCCGGGCGTCGAGGTGCGGCCCATCAAGCAGATGTCGGGCGGCCAGTCGTTCAACGAGGTCTTCTTCTCCGACGCCCGCTTCCCCGACTCCTTGCGCCTGGGCGCCGTCGGTGCCGGCTGGAACGTGGCGCTGACGACGCTGGGCTTCGAGCGCGACCACTCCGACTCGGGCTCGGGCGCCGGCCGCCCCGGTGGCAGCTGGCGCCATCTGCTCGCCACGGCCCGCCACCTCGACCGCCTCGGCGACCCGGTCCTGCGCCAGCGGCTCATGCAGGTGTACACCCACCACCGCGTCGAGGCCTGGGTCAACCGCCGCGCCGCCGACCTGCGGGCGTCCGGCCAGCCGGCCGGCCCCGAGGGGTCGCTGGGCAAGCTGCTGTGGACAGAGGGCATGAACCTGATGGGCCACGTGGCCGCCGAGGTGGTGGGCACCCATCTCGTGGCCGACACGGGCGAGTGGGCCACGACCGAGTGGCTCGAGCACGTCACCGGCGCACCGGGCTACCGGATCGCGGGCGGCTCCGACGAGGTGCAGCGCAACATCATCGGCGAACGGGTGCTCGGCCTGGGCGGCGAGCCCCGCGTCGACAAGGACCTACCCTGGAAGGCGATCCCGCGCTAGCGCGTTAGCGCCGGATCCGTCCGAGGTGGTGAACTGACCGCAGGGTTGGTTCTCCGCTGCCGGGGACGACGACCGATCTCATGCGGCCAGGTGGCCGCCTACAAGGGGGAACCGAAGTGGACCTGGGACTCAAAGGCAAGAAGGCGCTCGTGACGGGCGCGACCAAGGGCCTCGGCCGCGCCATCGCCGAGACGCTGCTCGCCGAGGGCGCCTCGGTCGCCATCTGCGCCCGCAACGGCGACGAGGTGAAGGCCGCCGTCGAGGCCATGTCCGCCAAGGGGAAGGTCGTGGGCGCATCGGTCGACGCCGGCGACAGCGCCGCCCTGCGCGCCTGGGTCGAGTCGGCGGCCGCCGACCTCGGCGGCATCGACATCTTCGTGCACAACACGTCGGGCAAGCCGGCCCGCAAGCTCGAAGGCTGGATCAACAACTTCAACATCGACCTCATGGCGCTGGTCAACGCCGTCGATGCGGCCACCCCGTTCCTGGTCGACGGCGGCGGCTCGGTCATCTCGATCGGCACCACCGCCGTCGTCGAGCACTTCGCCTCGGGCTCGGGCAGCTACTCGGCCCTGAAGGCCGCCATGACCAACTGGACGCTCGGCCAGGCCCAGGTCCTGGGCGCCAAGGGCGTGCGCTGCAACGTGGTCCAGCCCGGCCCCATCTTCATCGAGGGCGGCGACTGGGACATGATCAAGGGCGCCATGCCTCCGTTCTTCGAGGCCACCCAGAAGGGCCACCCCGGCGGCGAGCTGGGCACGGCGCAGGACGTCGCCAACGCGGTCGCCTACCTGGCCAGCCCGGCGGCCAAGCACGTCAACGGCGTGAACCTCACCGTCGACGGCGGCTTCCTCAAGCGCGTCAACTACTGACATGGCGAGCCGCATCGACGCCTACCTGGTGGCGGGCGGGAAGTACCACGACGTCGACTTCGCCCGGCTCGAGATCTTGAAGCTGCTCGGCGAGCACGAGGAGATCCGCGTGCGGGTCGCCGCCGACTACGAGGACGTCGACGCCATCACGGCGTCGTCGTTCCTCGTGTCGTACACGTGCGACGTTCGCCCGAGCCAGGGCGCTCAGGACGCCATCCGGGCCTGGGTGCAAGGCGGCGGCCGCTGGCTGGCGCTCCACGGCACCAACTCGGCGCTCGACCTGGGCAAGCCGACCGGCGTCGAGTCGCCCCGCTGCTTCCCGACCTGGGCCGACACGCTCGGCAGCCAGTTCGTGGCCCACCCGCCGATCATGCCCTACAAGGTCGAGACCACCGATCCGAGCCACTGGCTCGTCGAGGGCATCGGCGAGTTCGAGACCGACGACGAGCTGTACTGCTCGGAGTACCACGACGCAGCCGCGCTGCACCCGCTGCTCCACACCACCTGGACGGGCCAGGCCCGCGGCTTCCAGGAGGCCGACTGGACGTCGTTCGACCGTCACCTGGTCATGTACGTGCGCCCGCTCGGCCAGGGCACCGTGCTGTACAACACGCTCGGCCACTGCCGCGGCCACTACGACATGACGATGGTCCCCGGTGGGGGCCTCCCGTACTACCCGACGATCGAGCGCGGCTCGTGGGCCGTGCCGCAGTACTACGAACTGCTCCGCCGCAGCATCCGCTGGGCCAAGGGCGAGACGGCCTGACGGCCCGACCGCCGCTGATCGACCACCGACCGACACGAGACGACGAGGACCCATGGAACCGACGCCCGAGGTGCTCAAGGACCTGCACCGCCGCATGGTGCGCATCCGCCTGTTCGAAGAAGCTGCGGGCCGGTTGGCCGAAGCGGCCAAGCTGCCCGGCTTCCTCCACCTCTACGTGGGTGAGGAAGCGGTGGCCTCGGGCGTGTGCGTGCACCTGAGCAACAACGACCACATCACCTCGACCCACCGCGGCCACGGCCACCTGGTGGCCAAAGGCGGCGAGTTCCGCCCGATGATGGCCGAGCTCATGGCCAAGGCCACCGGCTACTGCAAGGGCAAGGGCGGCTCGATGCACATCAGCTCGCTCGCCCTCGGCATGCTCGGCGCCAACGGCATCGTCGGCGCCGGCTCGCCCATCGCCGTGGGCGCCGCCTTCGCCAACAAGTACAAAGGCGAGGGCAACGTGGCCGTGGCCTTCTTCGGCGACGGCGCCACCAACATCGGCGCCTTCCACGAGGCGGCCAACATGGCCTGCGCACTGAAGCTGCCCATCGTGTTCATGTGCGAGAACAACGAGTTCGGCGAGTTCACCCCGCGCGACAAGACGATGGCCATCACCGACATCGTCGACCGCGCCCAGGGCTACGGCATGCCGGGCGTGATCTGCGACGGCATGGACGCCGTCGCCGTGTGGGAGGCCGCCGGCGAAGCGATCGCCCACGCCCGCGCCGGGCGCGGCCCGACGCTGGTCGAGGCCAAGACCTACCGGTTCTACAACCACCACGGGGTGCAGAACCTCGGCCTCAAGTACCGCACGGACGAGGAGGTCGCCGTCTGGAAGAAGCGGGACCCGATCTTCTCGCTCGAAGCCCGCCTGGCCGAGGCCGGCGTCATGTCGGCGGCCGACACCGAGGCCGTGTGGGCCGAGATGCGCGCCGACATCGCGGACGCCATCCAGTTCGCCGAGGACAGCCCCGTGCCCACCTCCGACCAGATCCTCGCCGACGTCTACACCGTGATGGGAGCCGCCCAGTGACCGCCACCGAGTCCTCCGCCGCACCGGCCGCCACCGAGCGCAGCCTGTCCTACGTCATGGCCTTCAACGAGGCCGTCCGCCAGTGCATGCGCGAGGACTCGACCGTCTTCTGCGCAGGCGAGGACATCGGCGCCTTCGGCGGCGTGTTCGGCACGTACGGCGG
>JANPGL010000045.1:0-3743 GCA_031423915.1 Actinomycetes bacterium
CATGCCGTACACGCTGGCGGTGTCCTGCGTCATCTTGTGCACCGCCAGCTCGACGGGGAGCTTCGGTCCCCTCGTGCGGTCACGCGTCATGTAGGCAAGCATGTACGTGGGTGCGCTTGCATCGCACAGCACGCCGCAATGGGCTCCCCCGTCGGACAAGCCGAAAAGGGAGTTCGGACGTTTCATCCAGCGGACCTGCTTGTCGAGATTGCCCTCGTAGCCGCCGGTCATGAACATGAGCGGTCGACTGGTGGCCATCACGTTCATCAGGGCCTCTCGGACGTGGATGCCCTGGGCCTTGGCGATGCCGGCCATCGAGTTCTCGTACGACGGCCCGTAGCTGAGGTCGGCGGGGAAGACGAACATCTCACCCCACGTGGAGATCATCCTGTTCGTCTCGACATACCGAGACCGCTTGGCGTCGTCGGCGAGCACCGACTGTCGGAGGTCGGGATCGAGCAGCCTTCGGCGCTGCCCGTCGCAGGGCAGATCCTTGATGGCGTTGCACGCTGGGAACTGTCGCATGGGATTGACCGTGCCCTCCAGCGCCACCAGCACTGACGTCGGCCGAGCTCCGACCTCGGGACGAACGCTGCAGCCCTCGCCGTTGAGCCGCTCGGCCAGTTGCCAGATGCCCTCCTTGGCGTCACGAACCACCAGGGCGGTCACGGGGCGTCGGGTGAGCCGGGCAACGTGCTCGATCCAACTCAACTCGTCCGGATCGTCGAGATGGTTCGACACGAACTCGATGGTGCCGTGATCGAAGTCGGCGAGTGCCTCGGCGATGGCCACGATCTCGTCGGCGGCGGCCCGGGTGCCGGGGATCTCGTTGCCGGCCTTGTCCAAGTGGCCAAAGAACCGGGAGGTGGAGAATCTGAGCGCTCCGTCGGCGAGCGCCTGACGAGCGATGGCCGCCATCTCCGTAAGGCCGTCGGCGGTGGCGTCGTTGTAGCACCGCTCACCCATCACGTGGTACCGCAGCGCGACATGGGGCAGTTGGGCGCCGATGTCCATGGCGTACGGTGTGTCGATCGTGTCGAGGTACTGCCCGAAGGTCTCCCATTCCCACGGGATCCCCTCGTGAAGGCCGTGCCCGGAATGTCCTCGACCGACTCCATCAGCTCGACGAGCTCATCCTGGGTGCCGGGGCGCACGGGCGCGAAGCCGACTCCGCAGTTGCCCATCACCACAGTTGTCATGCCGTGCCAACACGACGGTGTGACCAACTTGTCCCTGCACACTTGGCCGTCGAAGTGGGTGTGGATGTCGACGAACCCCGGCGTGAGCAGGCGGCCGTCGGCATCTATCGCACGGCGGCACGGCCGCCTACGGCGCCGACCTCGGTGATGACACCGTCGCGCACCGCGACGTCTGCGATGAACGCTGGGCGGCCGGTACCATCGACGACACGGCCGTTCTTGATGACGAGATCGTCCACGAGCCCCCCTCGCAACCTACGTCACGATGACATCGTAGTAGCGCTTGACGTAGGAGAAGCACGTCCCAGCGCGGCGCCAGCGACGAACACGTGATCACACGCGAGCGCTGACGCCGCTGGCCGACGCCACGGTGCCCATCGACACGGTGGTCACGGACAAACGCGCCCGCCAGCGAACCGATGATGACCATTCGACGAGGTCCGCGATGGTCCTGACCGACCCTGACGCGTGTTCGTCCTCGTCAGCCAACGCACAACCTGACCCAGCGCTCGATGTCGGCGGGCGCCTCCGCATACGCGCTCGTCACCCGGGGTGCGACCGCTCCCCTTCGCTTCAGCGACAATGATCAGCTCGCTCGGGATCCCGATAGGTGCAGCGAGGCGCACAAGTTCGCCAGCGTTCGGAGCGACGACGGTGTCGACAGGCGCGCGTGTCGGTGGGTGTCGACGCCGGTCGTAGCCGAGATGACGCCGGACTGCGGCGCTGTTGACGGTGCAGTCGTCGAGCGTGCGGCGGGTGGCGTGCGGTTGCTTGAGCGGGTGGGCGTGTCGAACAAAGGCCCGACGCGCTCGGTCGCATCGACGTCTTGCCGCTCGCTGCGGACCGCTCCGTGCAGCGTCGTTGAAGCCGAGCGCAGTCGGGTCGGCTCGAGGTCGTCAGTTCGGTTGGAACGTGAAGCGGACCAGTGGGGTGAGGTAGCCGCCGGCGTCGCGGATCGCGACGCCCCACGGCGTCATCGCTGCGAGAACCTCGTCAATGTCGTCGCCGAGCACGGCCAAGGCGCCGTCCATAACGGCGTCCGTCGCAGCTTCGATGCGTTCGCGCTCGTCACGGCCGCGGTCGGTGATCCCGGTCGCATCGAGCAGGCCTCGCATCCGCAGGCGATCCTCGGCGGCGCCGAGTTGATCCGCCGTCCAGCCTCGACCGGCGGTGTGGGCCCGGGCCGCGAGCCCCCAGTACAGATCGCCGAGCAAGCCGATCTCGATCGGGTCGAAGCCCGCCGCCGACCACACCTGAATGTGCGAGTCGCCCCGGAACTCCCGCAACCGGTCGGCCGATCGCCAGAGCCGAGCGATCGGCTCGTCGGGCACAACCTGGGCGCGCTGACCCGCGAACAGCGCCCGACCAGCGAGCGGGAGGTCCTCGGCCGCCCGCAACAACCGTTCCGTGACCCATGCCGCTCCTACCGGTGCCGGTCCAAGGATCCGCCTGAGCTGTGCCGCGGCGCCGTCGAGGCGCGCCGCCCACATCGTCGCCGCGTCGGCGAGCTGCTTGCCGCGCTGCACGAGCGGCACAACCTCGTCCGGGTTGAACACAGCGAACGCAGCCGCGACGAGCTCGGCCGGCCCATCGCCGAGGACCGCCCCGCGGCTGGTGAAGAAGCCGCACTTGTCCGGCAGTGCCGTCACTCCCACCATGCCGGGGCTCTCAGGAAAGCCGAGCGTCGTGTAGTTGGCGTGGCACTCCGGCGAGAACTGCGCCTGCCCGGCGATCGGCTCGATGGCCGCCGCGAGCAGGCGGGCGAACGGGATCGGACCGGCCATAGGACACACCGTACATGCTCATCGCGATGTACAGCGCGACGCGACGAGACCCGGATGGTGCCACTCAGGTTCGAAGTTTCACACCGCGCCACATCCGAACCACAGGCACGGGACATCGATAGCCCGGCGACCACCGTCCGAGCCGGACGGGCCAACACCTCACGTGCAGAGGGCCTCCAAAGCTCCCAGCGGAGTTCAGGACTCTGATGTGCGGGGCCTGCTCGAGATCCTCGACGGTGCGTCAGCCACCCGGGCACGATCAGGCACTTTATAACGCCCACAAGCATGGTCGGCTTGACCACCCGATACCCGGCCCTCTTGTGCAGCGGGTGAGGCGCACGAGTACGCGAACGCCCACGGTGAGTGTGGCGGACGAGTCGCGCGGGCACGTCGTTCCGTTCCAGACGTGTTACGTCGCGAACGCGACGGTGACGCGGCCGAACCGGCCGAAGTCGGCGACGTAGAAGTCACCGGCCGTCGCCTCGAAGACATCGGTGGCGACGTCGGTCGTGACGACGTCCCTGGCGCGCAGCTGCAGATCGAACTGGGGTAGTTCGTCCGCGAGCCACGCCATCACGTTGAGCGGATGGCCGAGCACGGCCGCGCCGACGTCGTCGGTCACGGGTCGCGCCGCCCTCGTGTGACACGACGACGCGCGACGCCGCTAGATCATGGTCTTGCCAGCCGGTGATTGGCGCACCGCGGATCCACCACCCGTGGATGGCGTTGTCGGCGGCCATCCGCAGGGCACCGACCACCA
>JANPGL010000046.1:0-5885 GCA_031423915.1 Actinomycetes bacterium
GTGCCGGGGTCGGCACAGGCGCCGCTGCGACGGGACGCAGCGGCTCGGGAGCAGGAGCAGGCGTCGGTGCCGGCGGCGCAGGCGCGAGGTCGGCCACGACGGGCTCCGGCGCGACGATGCGCTCGGCCTGGGGCGCCGGGGCCGGGGCCGGGGTCGGGACCGGGGCCGGACGGGGCGGCGGTGCGGGCTGGGGCACCGACACGATGGGCTGAGGGGCCGGCGTGGGGGCCGGCGGCTCGGGCGGTGGCGCAGGTGCGGCGACGGGCGCAGGGGCGACGACCACCGGCGGTTCGGCGACGACGACGGACGATGATCCCGAGTCCTCGCTGCCACCGGCGGCGCCCTTGCGAGCGGGCGCGGCCTTACCCTTCACCGGCTTGGCCGGTTCCTCGGGTTGCACGTCGCGCTTGAGCCCTTCGCGCTCGGCTTTGCGGCGGACGCGATCGGCCTGGGCCTCTTCGATGCTCGACGACTGGGTCTTGACCCCGATGCCGAGCCCGAGGCACACGTCGAGCGCCTCCTTGTTGGTGAGGCCGAGCTCCCTGGCGAGCTCATGGACCCGGATCTTTCCTGCCACGTGCGAGGTTCAGCCTTTCTGGTGGTTGCTGTCGTCAGACGCGCTTTCGGCAGCGAGCAAGTCTGCCATGTCCGGCGATGAGGAGCCGAAAAGGATCAGCAGCTCATCGAGCGCAGCCCCGTCGACGGGGGCACGGAACGCCCGACCGAACGCCTTTCGGCGCTTGGCCACATGGGCGCACTCCCCCAGGCTACCCGCACAGAGCCACGCGCCACGCCCGGGAGCGTGGCGATCTACACGCACAGCCCCCTCGGGGGACCGAACGAGGCGCACGAGTTCGCTGGGATGGGCCACTCGGCGGCACCCGACGCACGTGCGCCGGGGGCCGGCGGGTGCGCCGGTCGCGTCGTCAGGCGTCGCCGCCCTCCGCGGTCGCGACGGCCACGGGCGGTTCGGCATCGGTCTCGGCGGCGGCCGGCTCGGCGGCCGGAACCTCGCTGGCCGGGTCCTCGCTGGCCGGGTCCTCGGTGACCGGGTCCTCGGTGACCGCGTCCTCGGTGGCCGCGTCTTCGGCGGCCGGCGTGCCGTCACCCGCCCACTCGGCGGCCGACATGACCGTGCCGTCGGCGGCGTGCCACTCCATCTCGCCTGCGGCGTTCTGGATCCACTCGCCTTCTTCGTACTCGGCGCCGCCCGGGGCCACCAGGCCGGCTTCCTCGTCGGCCAGCTGCGATTCGCTCTTGATGTCGACGCGCCAGCCGGTGAGACGAGCGGCCAGGCGGGCGTTCTGGCCCTCCTTGCCGATGGCGAGCGACAGCTGGTGGTCGGGCACGATGACCTCGGCGATGCCGGTGTCCTCGTGTATCCGGACCTCTTTCACCTTGGCCGGGCTGAGCGCCTTGGCCACGAAGTCGGGCTGGTCGTCCGAGAACGGGACGATGTCGATCTTCTCGCCGCGCAGCTCGGTGACGACCATGCGCACACGGGCGCCGCGCGCGCCGACGCAGGCGCCGACGGGATCGACGTTGTGGTCGTTCGACCAGACGGCGATCTTGGTGCGGTGCCCTGGTTCGCGGGCGCAGGCCTTGATCTCGACGATCCCGTCGGCGATCTCGGGCACTTCCAGCTCGAACAGGCGCTTGATGAGCCCGGGGTGCGTGCGGGACACGACGATCTGCGGGCCCTTGGCGGTCTTGCGGACCTCGACGATGTACGCCTTGAGGCGTGAGCCCGGCTCGGGCCGCTCGTACGGGACCTGCTCCGCCTGGGGCAGCAGCGCCTCCACCCGGCCCAGGTCGAGCAGCGTGTACCGGCTGTCCGACTGCTGGATGATGCCCGTGACGATGTCGCCCTCGCGGTTGGCGTACTCCTCGAACTTGCGATCGCGCTCGGCCTCGCGCAGCCGCTGGCTCATCACCTGACGGAACGTGACGGCGGCGATGCGCCCGAGTTCGTTCTTGCTGGGCGTCTCGTCGCGCGGGTTCACCCACGCTCCGTCCTCGTCGATGTCGTAGGCGATGTAGCGGATGTCCATCGTCTCGGGCTCGATCTGGACCTCGACCTCGTCGGCGGCGCCGGGGCGCCGCTTGTAGGCCGAGACGAGCGCGTCGGCGAGGGCCTGCAGCAACATGTCGACGCTGATGCCCTTCTCGGCCGCCAGCATGCGGACGGCCTCGGCCATGTCGGGGTTCTGGCTGCTCATGGCGTGCCTGCGCCTTCCTCTTCGTCGGGTACGGATGGATGGTCGACCTCGTCGGCGCGACCGGGGCCCGCCGCCTTGGCGGCCGCCTTGGGCTTGACCGCCCGGGGTCGCCCGGGCGGGGGCTTGCCGGGCTTGGGAGCGCCGCCCCACTCGAACACGGTGCGGGCGCGCTCGACATCGACGACCGACAAGGTGCGCTCGGTGCCGAGTGCCGGACCGGTCTCGGTGATGCGGACGGTGAGCTGGTCGTCGTGGAACGCCACCAGATCGCCCTCGATGCGACGGTCGCCTGCGACGTGGGGAAGCGTGCGCACGTTGACCTTGCGGCCGACGGCCCGCCGGAAGTGCTCGGCGGTGCGCAGGGGGCGCTCGAGGCCCGGGCTGGTGATCTCGAGCGTGTAGCGGCCGGGGATGGGGTCCGAGTGGTCGAGCTCCCGTGAGATCAGACGAGTGGCGAGCGCGATGTCCTCGAGGTCGACGCCACCGGCTTTGTCGACGGTCACCTTCAGGGTGCCACCGGCGTGCTCGAGGTCGTAGAGGTCGAGACCCAGGTCGGCGAGGATGGGATGGACCAGCGGATGGACGCGTTCGACCACACCCATGGCTCGCCTCCCTTCCTCTGTGTCGTCTCGATGGATGCCCGGTGGTGCCCCAACGGGAGCCGCGCGACGGGCTGAGCCGCCCCAGTGAAAAGGCGTGGGCCGAAGGCCCACGCCCGAGATCCGGTGCGCCACCCCGCCTCGACCAGTGCTTCGATCGGCGGTTCCCCCCGAAGGGGTCCTGGCAGTATAGCCGGAACGTCGCGTCGCGGGGGTCGCGACACCCGACGTCCGATTCGGGTGACCCGTCAGGCCCGCCTGGCCGCCTGCAGGGGCGCCGGTCGGACCATCGGCGCCACCAGGACGCGACCGCGACCCGAGTGCTTCGCCTCGTAGAGCGCGTCGTCGGCCTGCCGCAGGAGCTCCTTGGCCACGCACGGCCGGTCGGCGAGCGCCACCCCGATGCTCACTCCCACCTGGATCGTCAGGCCGTCGATGGCGAGCGGAAGGTCGACGGCGTGCCGGAGGCGCTCGCCGATGCCCTCGGCGTCGGCTCGTCGGGCCAGGCCGCGCACGACCACGACGAACTCGTCGCCACCGAGGCGGCACACCAGGTCGTCGCTGTTGACGGCGGCGGCCAGGCGGCGGGCCCCGGCGACGAGCACGTGGTCGCCGACCTGGTGACCGTGGGTGTCGTTCACGGGCTTGAACCCGTCGAGGTCGGCGTACAGCACCGCTACCATCGCGCCCGGCCCGGCGCTCAGGACCGCGGTCGCCAGCGTGTCGAGGGCCAGCGACCGATTGGCCAGACCCGTCAGCGGGTCGTGCGACGCCCGGTGCGTGAGCTGGGCGTTGAGGTGGGAAAGCTGGTCGTTGGCCCGCTGCGCCGCGGCGTGCTCGTGCGCCAGCTCCTCGGCGAGCGCGGCGTTGGCGTGCTTGATAGCGACCGCGTCGTGCACGGCCCGGGAGAGTCGTGAGTGGACGCCCAGCATGAGCGCGGCGAACGGCACGCCGAGGACACCGAGGACCCTCTGGTCGTGACCGAAGGCGACGGCGCACACCATGGTCGGCAGGAGGAGGAGGCCAGGATGGCCCCGTACAGCCGGCGTATCGCGGTCATGCCCACCGAGACCGCCGCCACCGCCAGGCTGAAGAAGATGGCGATGTCCACGGCCCCGGCGTCGCCCGAGCGAACGGCTACGAGCGTCGGCAGGCTCTGGGTGACGCCGAACACCACGCCGAACGGGACTTCTCGGCGCAGCCATCGCCCGGTCGGAGCCCCCTCGTCGAGCTCGCGGAGCGACCGGGCATATCGCGCCCGAGCCCCGAGGACGTCGAGAACCAGCACCGCCACCCAGACCAGGAGGTCGTCGAGCGCCACGCGGGGCGCCAGGACGGCGGCCAGCACGACGGCCACGGGGACCCGGGCCGGGAGCAGCCGATGGAACTCGCGCACCGTGGCGACGGCCAGCTCCCGGCGCGCCGCGTCGCGATGGTCGGGCGCGGCGTGGTCGGTCATCACCCACCGATCGGCCGATCGACGGTGATGGCCAGGATCCCGCCATCAAGCTTGTGTCATTGGCTCCCGCACAAGCCTGCGGGATGGGGGCTCAGTAGGCCTTGGCCACGAAGGCGATCGTGTCGGGGTCGTCCTCGGAGGGCGGCAGCGAGCCGTCGGGCTGACGCAGGCAGCGCACCGTGATGGCCTTCTCCCGCAGCTTCGCCTCGCCGTCGACGGCCTTGAGCGCCTGGAAGTTGATGCGACCCCAGCCGGTCTCGGCCGCGGCCGCCGCTTCCTCCACCGACGACACGTCGACGATGCGGGCATCGCGAGCGGCGGTCGCCTCCGCCAACAGATCGGCCTGGATCTCGACGAGCAGGCCCGGGACGCGCGCCGCCACCGAGGCGACCGGCACGCTCTCCTTGCCGTCGCGGTCGCGGCGCACCAGCGTCACGTTGCCCTCGGCCAGGTCTCGCGGCCCCACCTCGTTGGGGACGGGCACGCCCTTCAGCTCCCAGTCGACGGCCCGACGGCCGAAACCGGTGTCGGTGCGAGCGTCGAGCGAGGCGCGCACCCCGGCGGCCTTGAGCTCGGCCGTCAGCGCGGCGGCGGCGTCGCCCGCCGGGCCGTCGGCTTTCACGAGCAGGACGACCACCTGAGTGGGCGCCACGTTGGGGGGCAGGCGCAGGCCGGCGTCGTCGCCGTGGCCCATGATCAGCCCGCCGACCATGCGCGTCGAGGTGCCCCAGGAGGTCGTCCAGGCGTGGGCCAGCTGCCCCTCGGACGACTGGTAGGTGATGTCGAACGCCTTGGCGAAGTTCTGCCCGAGCTCGTGGCTGGTGCCCATCTGCAGGGCCTTGCCGTCGCGCATCATGCCCTCGCAGGTGAGGGTGTTGATGGCCCCGGGGAAGCGCTCGCGCGCCGTCTTGCGGCCGGGCAGCACCGGCAGCGCCAGCACGTTGATCATGAAGTCGGCGTAGCAGTCCCACAGGATGCGCTCCGCGTACTGCTTGGCGTCGTCGTAGGTGGCGTGGGCGGTGTGGCCCTCCTGCCAGAGGAACTCGCTCGTGCGCAGGAACAGGCGCGGCCGCAGCTCCCAGCGCACGACGTTGGCCCACTGGTTCAGGAGCAGCGGCAGGTCGCGGTAGCTCTGGATCCACTTCGCCATGTACTCGCCGATGACGGTCTCGCTCGTCGGCCGCACCACCACGGGCTCGGCCAGCTCCTCGCCGCCGGCGTGGGTGACGACGGCGAGCTCGGGCGAGAAGCCCTCGACGTGCTGGGCTTCGCGCTTCAGGTAGCTCTCCGGGATGAACAGCGGGACGTAGGCGTTCTGGGCGCCGGCGTCCTTGATGCGGGCGTCCATCTCCGCGACCATCCGCTCCCAGATGGCATAGCCCCACGGCAGGATGACCATGGTGCCGCGCACCGGGCCGTTGTCGGCCATGCCCGCCTTGGCCACCACCTCCTGGTACCAACGGGGGAAGTCCTCGGCCTGGGGGGTCAGCACGCCTTTCGCCATGGCGGGCCACGCTAGACGGCGGGGCCGGCGCCGGCCGGTTCCGCGGTCGCCGTGCGCCGCTACGGGCGCAACGCCGCCACGAGCCCGTCGTACCGGCCCACCAC
>JANPGL010000047.1:0-7551 GCA_031423915.1 Actinomycetes bacterium
GATCTTCAGCTCCTGCATGGGGAAGTCGCGCAGCAACCGGATCGACGAGTGACCGGTGCCGAAGTCGTCGAGCGCCAGGCGGACGCCGAGCCTGAGCAGGCTCGCCATGGCCTGCTGGGCCAGCATCGGGTTGCCGAGCGCGGCGTTCTCGGTGAGCTCCAGCGTCACCAGGCCGGGCGGCACCTGGTACGTGTCGAGGGCCTTGCCCACGACGTCGGCGAGATCGGGGTCGGCCAGGTTGCGGGCGCTCATGTTCACGGCCACGCCGAGCACGAGGCCCTGGTTGTGCCATGTGCGCGCCTGGGCCAGCGACAGGTTGAGCACTTCGCAGAACAGGGGCTTGGCCAGGCCCGAGTGCTCGGCCTGCGCGATGAACTTGTCGGGCGGCACGAGCTCGGCATGACCCCGGTTCCAGCGCACGAGCGCCTCGACCCCGGCGACCATGCCGGTGGCGATGTCGATCTTCGGCTGGAAGTGCATGAGCAGCTCGCCGGTCTCGATGCCGCGCTGCAGGGCGGCGGTGACGCTGAGCTTGTCCGGGCTGTGCGGGTCGAGGGCCGACTCGTAGCGGACGAGGCGCTTGTGGTTCCGCTTCGCCTCGTACATGGCGATGTCGGCGCGACGCAGCAGGCTGTCGATGTCGGCGCCGTCGGTCGGTGCCACCACGGCGCCCATCGACGCCTCGACGAGGATCTCCACGCCGTCGACCGAGAACCGGTCGGTGAAGGCGTTGGGGACCTGCTCGCACAGGGCGATGGCACCGTCGGGTGAGCCGGCGGGCGGGAGCACGACGACGAACTCGTCGCCGCCGAGCCGGGCCACCAGGCTGCCGAGCGGCAGGACCCGCGCCATCCGGTTGGCCACGTGGATGAGCAGCCGGTCGCCGGCGGCGTGGCCGAGGGTGTCGTTCACGTCCTTGAAGCGGTCGAGGTCGATGAGCACCACGCCGACGTGCTCGGACCGCTCGGCTGCGGCGCCGATGACGTCGGGGATGATGCGGGCGAGCTGGCGCCGGTTGGGCAGCCCGGTCAGGTCGTCATGGTGGGCCTGGTGGTCGCGCAGGTCGAGCTCGCGGTGCAGACGCTCGGCCAGCCGCGCCCGGGTGAGCCACAGACCCATGTGCTGCGCCAACGCCGAGCACAGCTCGAGATCGGCCGCGATGAAGGGCCGATGTTCGTGCCCAGGGCGATCGATCACCGTCAGGATGCCGACGGCGTATCCCTCCTGCCCGAGTGGCACGTGGATGACCTGACGGGCGTTGTACCGCTCGACCTCCTCAGCAGAGCTGGGACCGTGGGACGGCAACACGAGCTCGGGCCGGCCGGCCGGCCCGCTGAGCAGCCGCTGCTCGAAGGGCGAGAGATCGCCGCTCACGGAACCGTTGCCGTCGCTCGTGAGTCGCACGATCTCGTTCACATGGTTGTGAGTCTCGAGCACGAGGTCGACGCGGCGGGCGTTGAGCAGCTGGGTCAGCTCGACGAGGATCGTCGCGGCCTTCTCCTGACCCACGTCAATGGTGCGCTCGAGGAGCGCCGAGAACTGATAGAGGCCCTTGGTGCGCTGATATCGCTGCTCGACGACGGTGTAGCGGCGGGCGAGCAACGACGCCATCGACAGGATCCCAACCGGTCCGACGAGCCAGAGCGGCGTCCGCTCCGCCAGGGCCAACCCGCCCATCACGAGGACGGCGACGACCGCCGCGGTCATCAGGTGGAACAGTCCGGCCACCTTGGCCGCGGACGGGCTCACACGTTCACCGAAGAGCCGCGGACCGAGCAATCCGACGACGACGGTGGTGACCACGCTCGACCCGAGCGCCCCGACGAGCGCAGCTACGTACGCGTGCTGCTGGCCGACGCCGAGCAGGCGATAGACGCCCCAGGTGAGCACCTCGGCGACACCGGTACTGGCGACGCACACCCCTACGTTGGCGGCCGCGATATGGGGTCGGCGTGCGGTGGTTCCATCGGCGAGGAGCTGACCGGCCACGAGCGTCATCACCGCGAGCCAAGGCGGCAACAGCAGCAGAGCGGGAACGAGCGAGGCGGTGTCGAACAAGACCCACGCGGACGCGTCACCCAACTCAAGCCGTGAGGCGAACCGGATGGCGGCGATTTCCACCACCACCACGCCAGCGACGACGACCGCCCACGGCCACGGGGCGAGCGCGTTGGACCACCCACTCGCCGTGAGGATCAGCAGCGCACCCACCGTGGTGTACGCGATCCCCGCAAGCCAGAGACGACGACTCACGACCACCCAACGACGGTCGGCCGGTCTGGCCTACACCTGAGAAGACCTCGTCATGCTGCCGGAGACCAGAGGATGTCTTGACTTTCCCTGGAATCCGCGGCCGACGTGTGTCAAGATCCTTTCAACCACACCGAGGGTTTGACATGTCACTCGGTGTGGCCATCCGGACAGGACTCGAGAGGTGGTGACGCGTACCCATGCGGTTCTGACGTGAACGGCCACCGTGCGAAGCCAGCCCCCTACGGCCGGCTCAGCGTACGATCGGCGGCGGAACGGTCATCCTGACTCCGCATTCCTTCAAGACCCGTTCCGCCACCGACATGTCGAGCCAGCTGCGGCGCCTCCTCACCAGCGCCACCTTGTCCTCCGTGGGTGACGGACTCGTGATCGTCGCGCTCGGGCTGCTTGCCCTCGAAGCCACCGACGACGCCCGACTCATCGCTCTCGTCTTCGCGGCGGAGCGGCTCCCCTGGCTGCTTGGCCAAGTCATCGCCACGCGCGCCGACCGTCATCCGACCCCGGGACGGTTGCTGGTGCTCGCAGATTTGTTCCGCGCCGGCATGCTCGCCGTCGCTGCCGCCACCGTAGCGACGAGCGAGCCCCCGATTCCGGTCCTCGTCGTGCTTGCGGCCGCGCTCGGGTTCGGCACCATGGTCCACGGAGCAGCCAGGCACGTCGTGCTGGCCGAACTTGCGGACAGCGCTTCACTGGCCAAGGCGAACGGGTACCTCGGGGCCGCTGAAGGACTCGGCTACGCCGCCGTGGGTCCGGCAATCGGCGGCGTGATCTACAGCTTCGGTCGTGCCGTGCCGCTCGTGGGCGACGCCCTGTCGTTCCTGTTCTCCGCCGTGCTCACCCGGCCCTTGGCGCGACGACGCCGTAACGTCGACGCACCCGTGCCTGCCGCCCCGAACACGCGCGGCGTGATCGGGTCCGTAGTGCGGCATCCGTTGCTCGGCCTGCTGTTCGCCCAGATCATGGCGCTCGGATTCGCCCAATCGATCGTCCTGGCCGTCACGCCCATCTTCCTGCGGGAGCAGTTGGGCCTCAGCGACGGTTCGTACGGGCTGTTCCTCGGATTCGCCGCGGTCGGCGGACTCACGACCGGCGTACTGACCCCCCACTTGTGGTCGACCAGGCGCCACACCCACCGGTTCCTCAGCGGGGCGAGCATCGTCGCTGGCCTCTGCTACCTCGCCCTCGCCGGGCAACGGGCCGTCGTGCCGGCGTTCTTGCTCCTTTTCGTCTTCGACGGCACGGTCGGCACGATCGGCACGGTCCTTCCCACGCTGCGCCT
This sequence comes from Actinomycetes bacterium, assembly GCA_031423915.1. Taxonomy (GTDB): domain Bacteria; phylum Actinomycetota; class Acidimicrobiia; order Acidimicrobiales; family Ilumatobacteraceae; genus JANMAT01. The sequence goes on from JANPGL010000047.1 coordinate 3,551, forward strand.
GGAGCACTCACGGCCCGATCGGCGGGCGCGAGTCGGCGCCCTGTTCAGCCAGGCCGTCCTGGCAGGTCAGCCCATCGGCGCGATCCTGGCGGGCGTCATCGCACAGACCTACGGGGTCCGACGGGCGTTCGAGGTGGCGGGCATCCTGATCCTGATCGTGTCGACCGTGATCACCTGGCCGCTGCGCCGTGCCATTCGTGCCGCGGGCGCCTGACCCTCGTTCCTCGATGGCCATTCCGCCCGAGCCGCGCCCCACGCCGGTGGCGGCCCCGGAGGCGGGGCGTAGGCTGTTCTCATCATGAGGCAGACCACGGCCCCGGCGGGCCCGATCCAGTCGAACGACCCCTGCTGGTGCGGCAGCGGCCGCAAGTACAAGCGCTGCCACAAGCCGTTGGAAGGCCGCGTGCTCCCGGGCGAGGTCAGCCCCATGCGCCCCTGGCCGGCCGACCTCGAGCGCCCGCCGTACGCGGACACAGGCGTGGCGAAGCGCGTCGCCGAGCCTCGGGTGAAGTCGCCCGAGGTCATCGCCGCCATGCGCGTCACCTCCAAGATCGCCGCCGAGATCCTCCAGTTGGCCGGCGCCCACCTGCAGGTGGGCATGACGACCGACGAGGTCGACGCCTACGTCCATCAGCTCCACCTCGAGCGCGAGGCGTACCCGAGCCCACTGAACTACTCGGGCTACCCGAAGAGCGTGTGCACCAGCGTCAACGAGATCATCTGCCACGGCATCCCCGACTCGCGGCCGCTGGCCGACGGCGACATCGTCAACCTCGACGTCACCGCCTACAAGCACGGCGTCCACGGCGACACGAACGCCACCTTCGGCGTCGGCAACGTGGACGACGAGAGCCGCCAGCTGGTCGACGTCACCCTCGAGTGCCTGTGGAAGGGCATCGAAGCGGTGAAGCCGGGCAGGCCGCTGTTCGAGATCGGCCGGGCCATCGAAGGCCACGCCGCCAAGTACCGCTACGGCGTGGTGCGGGCGTTCATCGGGCACGGCATCGGCGAGCAGTTCCACACCGACCTGCAGATCCCCCACTACTACGACCCGCGCGCCGACACGATCATGCGCCCGGGCATGACGTTCACCATCGAGCCGATGATCACCCTCGGCCGTCACCAGCACGTGCTGTGGGACGACGAGTGGACGGCCGCCACCATCGACGGCAAGCGCACGGCGCAGTTCGAGCACACCATCCTCGTCACCGACGACGGGTGCGAGGTGCTCACGCTGCCCGGCTGACCGCGCCGGCGATCCTCAGGCGCCCATGATGGCGCCGACGAAGGCCACCAGGTCGGCCGGTGCCTTCGACGGTGCGCCGCAGTCGAACGGCGGTTGCGGGTCGTACTCGATGGCGAGCTGGATGGCCTTCGCCGAGTCGTCGCCGGCGAGCCGGGCAGCCAACGTGAGCCCCATGTCGATGCCGGCCGACACCCCCGCCGCCGTGATGATCTTGCCCTGCTCCACGACGCGCCGCTCCGTCGGGAGGGCGCCGAGCGCGGCGAGCCGCTCGTAGGCCGTCCAGTGGGTGGTGGCCTCGAGCCCGTGGAGCACTCCGGCGTGGGCCAGGAAGATGGCACCGGTGCACACGCTGGTCGTCCACGTGGTCGTGGGGTGCACGGCGCGGATCCACTGCACGACCGGGTCGTCAGCCGTGAGGTCGCGATCGGCCATCCCGCCGGGCACGACGATCACGTCGGGCGCCGGGGTCTCGTCGAACGTGTGGGTCGCCGTGATCGACAAGGTGCCGGTGTGGTCGACGACCGGTCCGAGCGCCGAGGCCACCCAACGGTTCTCGGCGCCGGGCAGATCGGCCAGGGTCTGGAACGGCCCCACGATGTCGAGGGCGGTGAAACGGGGGTAGAGGACGAACGCCAGCTGCATGCGTCGATCATGCGTGCCGCCGCCGGCGGCCGCCAGGACGTGGTGCCCACCGATCCGGCCACCGCCGGCCGGCACTCAGGTCCCGGCGCGGTCGGCGTCACCGGGGGCGCCGCTCGCGCCGAGACGCGGGAGGGCGCGACGGGCCCGTGGGAGCCACCACGCCAGCAGCGCCTCGGCCTCGGCGTCGGCCCCGTACGCGGCGCAGGATTCTCGCCCGAAACCAACGAGGTCGCCGGCCTGCAGCGCGGCGGTGGCGGCGGCCCACGGGCGCGACGGCAGCGGCAGCTCGACCACCTGGCTGGCCCGAAGCCGCACCGCAGTCGTCGACAGGCCGGCGCCCATCGTCAGCTGCGCCGCCCAGGCGCTGGCGACGGGCGAGCACAACGCAGCGGTGAGCGGCCACACGTCGGCGGGGCTGTGCGGCGTGACCGACAGGACCGGCACGGCGGGCAGCAGCTCGCCGCGCTCGTCGGCGCAGGCCTCCACCACGGAGGTCTGGGTGGCCACCAGCACCTTGGGCACCAGCCGCCGCGCCGCCCACCGCTGCAACGTCGGCGTCAGGTCGACGACGCGGACGCGCGGCGCGGCGTAGCGCACGCCCGCGAACCGGACGGACCGACGCCCCCACGAGCACGCACCGGGGTCGATGAGGCCGGACGTGACCAGCGGCGGGCCCGCCGCCGCATCGCCAACGAGGTCGTCGACGACGTGGCCGACGAGCCCGTAGTACTGGTCGCGGAAGTCGGCGGTGGCCGCGGCTCGCGTACCGAGCACCGGCCCGGTGAGCGCCGGCAACGCGGGCACGCCGCCGAGCACGTCGGCCAGCAGTGGCGACCAGCTGGCGGCCGCCGGCAGCGAGGCGGCGTCGGGCTGCGGGGCGAACGTCCGGCCGAGCCATCGCCGCACGGGTCCCTGAGCGGCGTCGCGCACGCACGACAGCACGACCGTGTGGACGCTGGCGTCGAAGACGCCCTCGTCGTCGATCCACAACCCGTCGACCGCGGCGGCGGACGCGACGGTGGAACGGATCGGCGCGGCGTCGCGCGTGGCCAGCACCGACTGCGGGAGCACGAGCGCCACACGGCCGCCCGATGGTCGGGCCAGCTCGACCGCGCGGGCCAGGAACAGCGCGGCCGCGTCGGCGTACACGCCACCACCGACGGCCGAGCGCCCGCGGCGCGACGAGCGCCGCGCCAGCTGGTTGAGGAACGGCGGGTTGCCGACCACGAGATCGAAGTCCGCGCCGGCGGCGTCGCCGAGGCCGTCGCCGCAGTGGAGGTGGGCGTGCGCGCCGAGCCGCTGCCGGGCCGCTGCCAGCACCTCGGCGTCGACGTCGATGCCGTGCAGCTCGGCATCGGGCCAGCGCGTCGCCGCTGCGGCGAGGAAGCGGCCGTCGCCGCAGGACGGGTCGACGACGCGGCGGGGCGCCGGCATGCCGACGAGCACGGTGTCGAGCACCCGGTCGACCAGCCATTCGGGCGTGGGCCACGCTCCCAGCGCGCGACGGCGCTCGCGGTCGGCGGTGGTGCTCACGCCCCGCATCATGGTCGCTCGTGTCACCCGGCGGGGCGGATTCTGCCGGGCGGAGGGGCCCTGCCTAACCTGCGCACCCGATGGAGACCTCCCGGTACGTCACGTTCTCGCGCGAGGAATGGTCGGACCTGCGGGCGGCCACCCCGCTCACGATCCGGGAGAAGGACCTGGAGGCGTTGCGCGGCATCAACGACCGCCTCGACCTGGAGGAGGTGGCGGCGATCTACCTGCCGCTCACCCGCCTGCTGAACCTCTACGTCTCGGCCACGCAGAACCTGCACAAGGTGTCGTCGACGTTCCTGGGCACCATCGCCCCCAAGGTCCCGTACGTGATCGGCATCGCCGGTTCGGTGGCGGTGGGCAAGAGCACGTTCGCCCGCGTCATGCAGGCGCTGCTGTCACGCTGGCCGGACCACCCGCGCGTCGACCTGGTGACCACCGATGGCTTCCTCTACCCGAACGCCGAGCTCGAAGCCCGCGGCATCATGAACCGCAAGGGCTTCCCCGAGAGCTACGACACGAAGCAGCTGCTGGCGTTCATGCGCGACCTGAAGTCGGGCGTGGCCGAGGCGACCGCCCC
>JANPGL010000048.1:0-4659 GCA_031423915.1 Actinomycetes bacterium
GGCGCGGTGCGTGCCGTTCGGCCCGGCGCGCCAGCTCGACACCCGCAACGGCGATCAGGGTGGCCGTCACCCGGGCGGTCGCACGACGCGCTCCTACACGCTGCGCGACGTCCCGGCGGCGGCCGTGGCGGTCACGCTCAACGTCACTGCGGTCGGCCCGTCGGCAGCAGGGTTCCTCAGCGTCTTCCCCTGTGGCGGCGCCGTTCCGTCGACGAGCTCGCTCAACTTCCAGACCGACCGGATCGCCACCCCGAACCAGGTCACGGTGGCGGCGACCAACGGGCAGGTGTGCGTCCTGGCCCAGCAGGCCACCGATCTGGTCGTCGACCTGGCGGGCTGGTGGGTGCCCGCGGGCGAGGCGGAGCTGGTGCCCGATCAGGCCCGCCTGTGGGACACGCGGACCCAGGGCGGTGGCGCGGCCGGCAGCGTGCTGGCGATCGATCTGGCGGCGCGCTCGTCGTCGATCGGCAGCCTCACGGGCGTCTCGGTGAACGTGACCGCCACCGACGCCACCGTGGCGGGCTTCCTGACGGTGTACGACTGCGACACGCCTCGGCCGCTGGCATCGAACGTGAACGTCACGCCGGGCCTCGTCACCGCCAACCACGCCACGGTGGCGCTGCGGTCGACCGCCCGCAAGCTGTGCGTGTTCACGCTGGCCGCCAGCGGCATCGTGGTCGACCTGACCGGGTGGTGGACGACCGGCACGGGAAGCCGAAGGCTCGTGACGTTGGCCGTACCCGACCGGCGACTCGACACGCGCTCACCGGGCGGTCCGACGGGCCGACTGCAGCCCGGCGTCGACGTGCGGGTGCACGCGCCCTCGTCGCACACGCTGTTCGCCAACGTCACGGTCGACGCCGCAGCCGGGCCGGGCTGGGTGGCGGTGTTCCCGTGCGCCGCGGGCTACCAGGGGACCTCCACCGTGAACTACCGGGCCGGCTCGCCCGTGGCCAACGCCGCGCTGGTCGACGCCACGTCGGGCGTGTGCGCCCGGGCCAGCCAGCCGGTCGACGTCATCCTCGACGTGTTCGGCGAGGCGAGCTGACGGGTCCGCTGCCCGGGTCAGGCCATGCGTCAGCGCATGCGCCAGTTGCGCCCGGCCGCGTGGGCCAGCACGCGGCCCGGCCGCGTCGGGCTCACGAGCAGGCTGCGCACGTGCAGGCCCGTGCCGCCCGGCTTGCCGAGCGTGCCGGCGAGCACGATCTTGGCGTCGGCCACGTGCACCTCGATGGCGGGGCCGAGCGCCTTGCCGGTGGCGTCGGCCGCCTCGGTGTCGGCGGGGGCGAGGCGCATGCCGCGCACCTCGTCGCTGCGGAACAGCGCGGTCTCGGCCAGCACCAGGTGGTCGTGCACCACGAAGCCGGCGGGCACGAACACCAGGAACCGGCGGGCCAGTCGATGGCACCGCTTGGCGAACAGGAACGCCCACGCCGCGCCGAGTGCCGTGACGGGCACGGCCCACCACCACCGCCTCGCCGCCAGGCCGAGTGGGCCGGCCAGCAGGCCGGCGGCCGCGAGTAGCCACCCGAGGGGCACCGGCCCGACCACGAGCGGGCCCGGCGCCCGCAGCGGGTAGCGGTGCTCGGCGCCGTAGGCCGAACCCTGGACGAAGACCTCGCCGACCTCGCCGGCCAGCACCAGCCCCAGCACCACGACGGCGTGGGCCAGCCCGACGACCGATGCCGCACCGTCGGCACGGTGCAGCGTGGCCACGACCAGCGCGGCCAGCGGCCCGGGCGCCAGCAGGCGCCAGGCGGTGAGGCTGACGGTGGTGGGGACCAGGCTCGCCACCAACCCCACGCCCCACACGAGCCAGGCGCCGAGCGAACCGGTCACCTGCACGGGGCGGCTGGCCCCGGCCAACGCGTGCCCGAGCGCCGGGCCCGCACCGACCGGGAGCAGCGCCCACGCAGCGCGCGCGATCCACAGGACGATGCGCTCGACGGGCGGGGTTCGGGGGGAGGGCACCCGAAGAGATTTGCCTACGGCGAGCCCGGCGGGCCAGCGTGGGGGTTCTGGTTCTTCTCGATGACGCGCACACGTCGGTGAGGCGAGCCCAGGGAGACGAGTGGGATGACGATCCAACTGCCGGCGGGGGCGGCCACCGGTATCACCAGCCTGCCGCACAGCGACCCGTTCGAGGCCGCCGAGTTCGTGCTGGCCACGCTGCCGGACCTGCCGTTCATCCCGACGCGCCCGAGGGCGTTGCCAGCCGAGCGGATGCTGGCCCAGGTGGCCCACGCCGTGCGCGGCATCCGCATCGCCGAGGACGGCTCGCTCGAGGTGCAGCCCGGTCGGGTCGACCCATCGGCCGCCATCGTGCCCGACTTGGAGCACCCGGCGTTCACGACCTTGCGGGCGTTCTGCACCACGGCCGCCGGGCGTGAGGGCCACGTCAAGTGGCAGCTGGCCGGGCCGCTGACGTTCGCGCTGGCCCTCGTCGAACGGGGTCTGCCCCAGGCGACGGCGTTCGACGTGGCGATCCGCGCGGTTCGGCTCACGTTGCGCGCCGTGTACCGCTACGTCGCCGAGCACCTCCCGAACGGGATCCAGGTGGTCTTCGTCGACGAGCCGTCCTTCGTGAAGGCCCTCGAGTTCGGCTTCCCGGTGCCGCTCGACACGTCGCTCGATCTCACCTCGGGCGCGCTGGCCGCCATCGAGGTCGTGGGCCCGGCCGGCCTGCACTGCTGCACCACCACCGATGTGGCGGCGCTGCTGGCTGCGGGCCCGCAGGTCCTGTCGATCCCCGTCGGCCCGCACGTCGTGGAATCGGCCGGCGCATTGGCCCGCTTCCTCGAGGCGGGCGGCTGGGTCGCCTGGGGGGCCGTGCCCACCAACGCGCCGCTCGGGGTGTCGAACGACCGTTACTGGCGCGACCTGTCGGCGGTGTGGTGCGACCTGGTGCAGCGCGGCTGCGACGCCGGCATGCTGCGTCGCCAGGCCCTCATCACGCCCGCCTGCGGGCTCGGCGACCACGATGCCGAGGTGGCCGAGCGCGTGTTGGCCTCCGTCGTCGACATCGCCGCCAAGACCGCCACCCAGGCGGTGGCGACGAGGCTGTCTCTCGGAGCGTGAGCCGACGCGCGTAGTGTCCGAGGCCATGGTCGCCGTCGATCCCGCCGCCCGCGCTGCGGAGCTGCGCGCCCAGATCGCCTACCACGACCGCCGCTACCACGAGCTCGACGATCCCGAGATCGCCGACGCCGATTACGACGCCCTCGTGCGCACGTTGCGCGCCGTCGAGGCCGAGCATCCCGAGGTCGTCACGCCCGACTCGCCCACCCAACGGGTGGGCAGCGCGCCGGTCACGACGACGTTCGCCGCCGTCGTGCACCGCGTGCCGATGACCAGCCTCGACAACGCCATGGACGAGAGCGAGCTGCGGGCGTGGGGCGACCGAGTGGCCAAGGGCCTGGCCGGCGCGCCGGCCCGCTTCGTGTGCGAGCTCAAGATCGACGGCCTGGCCATGAGCGTGCGCTACGAGCACGGCAGCTACGTGCTGGCCGCCACCCGCGGCGACGGTCGGGTGGGCGAGGACGTGACGCCCAACGTCGGCACCATCGCCGGCGTGCCCAAGCGGTTGCACGGCCAGGTGCTTCCGGACGCGCTCGAGGTGCGCGGCGAGGTCTACATGTCGGTGGCCGCGTTCGAGGCGCTGAACGAGCGTCAGGCCGCGGCGGGGGAGAAGCGCTTCGCCAACCCGCGCAACTCGGCCGCGGGGAGCCTGCGCCAGAAGGATCCGCGGGTCACCGCCAGCCGGGAGCTGTCGATGTGGTGCTACCAGCTGGGCGAGGTGGCGGGCGGGCCGACGTTCACCACGCACACGGAGTCGCTCGAGTGGCTGGCCGAGCTCGGCTTCCCGGTCAACCCGCAGATCCGCACGGTCGGCACGCTCGACGAGGTGCTGGCGTTCTGCCGTCAGTGGCAGGCCCACCGACACGACCTGCCCTACGAGATCGACGGCGTCGTGGTGAAGGTCGACGACCTGGCCCAGCGCGAGGTGCTCGGCTTCACGTCGAAGGCGCCGCGCTGGGCCATCGCCTTCAAGTACCCGCCGGAGGAGCGCTCGACGGTGCTGCGCGACATCCAGGTGTCGATCGGCCGCACCGGTCGGGCCACCCCGTTCGCCGTGCTCGAGCCCGTGTTCGTCGGCGGCTCCACGGTCGGCATGGCGACGCTGCACAACGCCGATCAGGTGGCGGTGAAAGACGTGCGGCCCGGCGACACCGTGATCGTGCGCAAGGCCGGCGACGTGATCCCCGAGGTCGTCGGCCCGGTGCTGAGTGCCCGGCTCGCCGACAGCGAGCCGTGGGTGTTCCCGACCGTGTGCCCGTGCCCGCTGCGCTCGACGCTCGTGCGGGCCGAGGGCGAAGCCGACACGCGCTGCGTCGAGCCCGATTGCCCGTTCCAGCGCGACGCCCGCATCATCCACTTCGGGTCGCGCGGGGCCATGGACATCGAGGGCCTGGGCGAGCGCACCGTGTTCGCGTTCAGCGATGCCGGGCTGGTCACCGACGCCGCCGACATCTACACGCTGCGCGTCGAGCAGCTGCTGTCGCTCGAGGGCTTCGCCACGATCAGCGCCACGAACCTGCTGGCCGCCATCGAGGCGTCCAAGACGCGGCCGCTGCCCCGCCTGCTGGTGGCGCTCGGCAT
>JANPGL010000049.1:0-6052 GCA_031423915.1 Actinomycetes bacterium
CGGGCTCGAACGGGCGGCTGGCGATGATCTCCAGGCGCTCGGGCTCCTTGCGGCCGCCTTTGCCCGCGTAGACGGTCAGGATGGCGATGCCGTCGAGGTCGAACTCCGCCTCGGCCTTCAACACGTCACCCGCCTTGGCACCGGAGGGCAACAGGCCGGCGTCGAGGACGCCTTTGGGTTCACGTGCTCCCGCAGCTCGCCATGTCCACGTACCGTCGGGCCGCGCGCTGGTGAGCTCGAGGTCGATCCGTCGAGACATGGGCCGAGACTGTAGGGGAGGGAGGGGTCGCGGGACCACCCTGCGCTCCTTGCGCGGCTTCGCGTCGCCCGTCGGGCCGCCGATAGGGTCCTGCCGCCCCAACGACGGAGGAACCGCGGCCCATGGCCATCTACGCCCTCGGCGCGACCGAGCCGGACATCCACCCGACGGCCTACGTGCACCCCGATGCCGTGATCATCGGCGACGTGCGCATCGGCGAACGGTCCAGCGTGTGGCCCGGCGCCGTGCTGCGCGGCGACGACGGCCACATCGTGGTGGGGGCCCGGACCTCGATCCAGGACAACTGCGTGCTGCACACCACGCTCGAGCACCCGACGGTCGTCGGCGACGACTGCGTGATCGGCCACGTCGTCCACCTCGAGGGCTGCACGATCGAGTCCGGATGCCTGGTCGGCAACGGCGCCATCGTCCTGCACCGGGTGGTGGTGCACAGCGGAGCGATCGTGGCGGCGAACGCCGTCGTGCTCAACGACACCGTCGTGCCCGCCGGCGCGTTGGCGATGGGCGTGCCCGCCAAGATCCGCGAAGGGGCGGCGCGCGCCGGCGAGACCGAGAACGGGGTGGCGTCGTACGTCGCCCGCGCCGAGCGCTACCGCGCCGAGTTGCGCCGCATCGGGTGAGCGCGGTCGTCCACGTCGACGTGGCGCGGGTCGACGTCGACGTCGCGGTCGATCTGCTGTGGGTCAGCGGGGCGCTCGGCGTGCACACCGACGAGCTCGACGGCACGACGGTGCGGCTCGTGACGGCGTTCGACGCCGGCACCGATCCCGGGGCCGTCGCGCTGGCGCTGCGCGCACGCCTCCCGGCGGCGGCCGTGGAGGTTCGCGACGACGACGGCGCCTGGTGGGATTCATGGCGGGCCCACGCCCGGCCCGTGGTGGCCGGCGGCGGCCGCCTGATGGTGCTGCCGGCGTGGTGGGACGGTCCGGTACCGGGCGCGGCGCGTGACGATCGCGTCGAGGTGCGCATCGACCCCGGCCGCACGTTCGGCTCGGGTGCGCACGCCACGACGTTGCTCGTGCTCGACATGCTGGCCTCGCTCCCGCTCGACGGGGTGCGCGTGCTCGACGTGGGCGGGGGGAGCGGGGTCCTGTCGGTCGTGGCGGTCCGGCTCGGGGCGTCGGCCGCGTTGGCCGTCGACATCGATCCCGCGTGCGTGAGCGTCACCGGGGACAATGCCGAGCGCAACGCGGTGGGCGATCGCGTGACGGCCGTGACCACGCCACTGGCGGACATCGCGGGCGCGTTCGAGGTGGTGACGGCGAACGTGCTCCTGCCGGTGCTCGAGTCGCTGAGCGCCGACATCGACCGTCTCGGGACGCGTTCGATGGTGGTGAGCGGGCTGCTCGTCGGCACCGAGCATCGCGTGACCGCCGCGTTCGTCGACTGGCATCTCGTGGACCGTACGGAGGCCGACGGATGGGCCTGCCTCTTGCTCTCCCGTGGCTGAACGTTGGCAGAACCTAACGAAGACCTGCCGGTGCGGTCCGAGGCGTCAGCGGTAGCTCACGTTACGATTGTTACGGCGGGTGGCGCGGCGACGGATCGGTGAGGTGAGCGGATGGCGGTAGCGGCGGAGGACGTGGCGCACCTGTTGCGGCGCGCGGGTTTCGGCGGCACCGCCGTGCAGGTGTCCACCTTGGCCGCGTTGGCCGATCGGGCGGCCGTGGTCGACGCCGTGCTGGACACGGCGGCGAACCCTCCCGAGTCCCGCCCGGCGATCCTCGACGCGGTCGGCAAGGACGAGGACCGGTGGCAGCGACTGCTGGCCGTGCGCCTCGGCTGGATCGACCGCATGGCCACCACACCCACGCCGATCGTCGAGAAGATGACCCTGTTCTGGCACGGCCACTTCACCACGTCGTCCGACGCCGTCTACCGGCCCAACTCGCTCTACCAGCAGCTCACGTACTACCGGGCCAACGCCCTGGGGAACTTCCGTACGCTCGCGCAGGGCATGGCGCTCCAGCCGGCCATGCTGCTCTACCTCAACAACAACGAGAACCGGAAGAAGTCGCCCAACCAGAACTTCGCCCGCGAGCTCCTCGAGCTGTTCCTGCTCGGTGTCGGCAACTACACCGAGGGCGATGTCTTCGCGGCGGCCGCGGCGTGGACGGGGCACACCCTCGACGAGGACTACGAGACGGACTCGGCCACGTACGTGTTCCGGGCCGACTGGCACGACACGGGCAACAAGACCTTCCTCGGCACGACCCGCAACTGGAACGGCCCCGAGGTGATCGATGCCGTTCTCGACAACGGCACGACCCGGCCGATCATGGCCCGCTACATCGTGACGAAGCTGTGGTCGTTCTTCGCCGCGCCGAACCCGTCGACGACGGTGGTCGATGCGCTCGTGGCGGTCTTCGTGGCGAACAACTTCGAGCTGCGTCCGCTGCTGCGGGCGATGTTCCTGCGCAACGAGTTCTACGACGTCGGCGTGAAGCAGGGCCTCGTGCGCACCCCCGTCGAGTACGTGGTGGCCGTCATGCGGTCGCTGAACATGCCCGCGTCGGAGATCCACCCCGAATGGTGGCTCGAGGACATGGGGCAGGACGTCTACAACCCGCCCAACGTGTCGGGCTGGCGGCCGAACGGGTACTGGATCTCTGCCGCGGCGTCGAGCGCCCGCGCCTCGTTCGCCGACTGGCTCACCTGGAAGCTGAAGGACGCGAAGTTCCTGGAGGACTCCAAGACCAAGACTCGTCCGGACGCCATCGCGGCGGCGTTGGCGGCGTTCCAGATCCACCACCCGTCGGCCCGTCTGGTGCAGGTCCTCGACGCCTGGCTCGCCGATCAGCGCACCAAGAACGAGGACTGGGCCGAGAACAAGGTCCTGCCGATGCTCGTCCTGCTCAGCCCCGACCTCCAGCTCGCCTGAACGACCGAGGAGCACGCATGTTGTCAAGCGATCACGACGTCGCGGCCGCGCTCGCCGCGCTGTCGAGCCCGGTCGAGCACTCCGCGCTCGGTTGGACCCGACGGAAGTTCCTGACTGCGGCGGCCGTCGCCGGAGGCAGCGCGGCGGCCATGAGCCTCCTGCCGGACGCCTGGCGCGAAGCGTGGGCGGCCCCGCCGCTCGGCGCCACCGACGGCGTGCTCGTCATCGTCACCATGCACGGGGGCAACGACGGCCTGAACACGGTGGTGCCCGTGAGCAACGGCACGTACTACGCCAAGCGCGGCGCGATCTCCATCGCACCCGGCGCGGCGTTGCCGCTCAACGGTGACTTCGGACTGCACCCGAACCTGATGTACCTGAAGGCGCTGTACGACCAGGGTCGCGTGGCCGTCGTCAACGGCGTCGGCTACCCGTCGTACGACCGCAGCCACTTCTCGTCCATGGACATCTGGATGCGAGGCCTGGCCGATCGGAACTCGACCAGCCCGACCGGGTGGGTAGGTCGTTACCTCGACGGCATCGGCGCGGGCACCGACCTCCTCCAGGGTGTGAGCTTCGGCGGCTCCGTCCCGATGCTCGTGCGCGGCCAGAACCGGAACGGCACCGCTCTCAGCGATTACGGGAAGTTCTTCGGTTCCGACTCGGAGCCGTGGCAGCTGCGCGAGTACGCCGCGTTGCGGGCCATGGGCGCGGCATCCACCGGCACCGGTGCCTGGGGCGACGCCATCAGCAAGGCGCAGGTGCAGCTGCTCGACGTGGCCGTGCAGACCGCTCCCTTCTACGCGGGGACGCTGCCCAAGAGCGACATCTCGCGCCAGATGCTGCTCGCCGCCCGCATGATCAACGCCAACCTCGGCGTGCGCGTGATCGTGCTCAACATGGGCGGCTTCGACAACCACGCCGGTGAGTTGAACGAACACGCCCAGCTGATGGGGGCGTTCGACGACGCGCTCCGCACGTTCTGGCTCAACCTCGATCTGGCCTTCGCCAACCGGGTCACCATGATGACGATGACCGAGTTCGGGCGCGAGCTGCGCGGGAACGACTCGGGCGGCACCGACCACGGCACGGCCAACAACCTCCTGCTGATCGGTCCTCGCGTGGCCGGTGGCTTCCACGGCCAGCTCCCCAACCTGGGCGCGCTCGACCAGTACGGCCAGCTGACGTTCAACGTCGACGTCCGTTCGGTCTACGCCACGGTCCTCGGCCAGTGGCTCCACGCCGATGCCAACCAGGTGCTCGGCGGTGGGTTCGCCGCACTCGGCGCGTTCGCCGGCGGCCCCACGGCCGAGGCCGCCGCGCCGTTCCCGAGCAGCCCCAGCGGCGGTCCGTCCGGTGGCGGCAACCCGGGTGTCGGCGACGGCGGCACGCCGCGCTACCCACCGTCGGACCCCGGCTCGCTCATGTCGGTGACCCCGTTCCGGTTGGTCGACACCCGCATCGGCCAGGGGGCGGCGCGCCTCGGCCCCGCCGCCTCGTTCACCGTCAAGGTCGCCGGCGTCGGCGCGGTGCCTGCGGACGGCGTCGTCGCCGTGGCGCTGAACGTCACCGTCACCGAGCCCACCAGTTCGGGCTTCCTGACCGTCTCGCCGGCCGGTGAGGAACGACCGCTCGCCTCCAACCTCAACTTCACCGCGGCCCAGACCGTGCCCAACATGGTCTTCTGCAAGCTGGGCACCGGCGGTGCCGTCAACGTCTACAACTCGGCGGGCCAGTCGCACGTCGTGATCGACGTGCTCGGCTACTTCAGCACGTCGGGCGGCTCGGGGCTGGTGCCTCTCGTGCCCCAACGGGTGGTGGACACGCGCACCGCCGCCGCCCCGCTCGTCGCCGGCACCGTGATGGACCTGGCGCTCGCCGGCGTGGGAGACGTGCCCAAAGAGGGCGTCGACGCCGTCGTGCTGAACGTGACGGTGACCGAGCCGAGCGCGGCGGGCTTCCTGACGGTGTGGCCGTCGGGTGAGGCGAAGCCGTTGGCTTCGGCGCTGAACTTCCAGCGGGCCCAGACGGTGCCGAACCTGGTCATCGCCAAGCTCGGTGGCGGCAAGGTGAGTATCGCCAACAACGTGGGTGCCACGCACGTGGTGGCCGACGTTGTCGGCTACTTCGCCACACAGGGGTCTCCGTCGGCTGCGGTCGCGGTGTCGCCTCGGCGACTGCTCGACACGCGCACGAACAAGGCCGCCCTCAGCTACGGCGCCACCGCCTCGCTCACGGTGACCGGCGTCGACGTGCCGGCCGATGCCGCCGCCGTGGTGCTGAACGTGACGGTCACCGAGCCGCTCACCGACGGGTACGTGACGGTGTGGCCCGCCGGCCAGGCCAAGCCGCTGGCGTCGAACCTGAACTTCGTGCGTGGGCAGACGGTGCCGAACCTGGTGATCGCCAAGACGGGGACCGCCGGCCAGGTGATGCTGTACGCGCACTCGACCGGCGCCCACGTCGTCGTCGACATCGTGGGCTACTTCGAAGGCTGACGGACGCCGGGCCGCCTCAGCGGGCGCGCAGCACCGCATCGACGAGCTGGGGCCCGATCCAATCGGCGACCGTCCGCGCCGCCGCCGGCGACAGATGCACGCCGTCGGGACGAACGTCGGCATCCATGCCCACGGCCGAGCCGTCCATCCACGCGGCGTAGTCGACGACGATCACGCGCCCCGGGCGCTCGGCGGCGACCTGGCGGATGAGGCCGTTGAGCACCGCCATGCGCTCGGGCTCCCACGCGTTGTCGGGGGTGGCGAACCCCCAACCCGGATGGATGACCGGAGAGGTGGTCCACACGACGACCGGCACGTGGGCCAGCAGCAGATCGGTCGTGCGACCGAGCGCGGCCAGCATGCGCTGATCGAACTGTGGATCACCCGGCATTC
>JANPGL010000050.1:0-1539 GCA_031423915.1 Actinomycetes bacterium
TATGGCCGGCGGCGTCGCCGGTGCCCGGGTCGTCGTGCCCTACAGGTCCCCGCCGGCGCGGCGCACACTGCGCGCAGCGGCGGCTCGCGACCAATCCGTGTGGCGATCCCGCCCTCGAGAGGGGAGCGTCCCGATGTCCCATCACACCATCACCCGACGAGCCTGGCTGGTGGCCGCCGTCGCGACCGTCACGGCACTCGCACTCGGCACGCCGGCCTCGGCCGGCGACGGGCACGACGGGGGTCGCGGGCACGACCGCGAGGTCACCGTCGCCACCTACAACGTCGACTTCGGCGCCGATCTGAAAGGCCTGTTCAACGCCACCAACCTCGTGTCGTTCGTGACCGAGGCCGCCACCGCGTACGGCACCGTCAAGGCGTCCAACTACACCGACCGGGCCGACCTCGTGGCGGCCCAGCTCATCGCAGCACGACCCGACATCGTCGGTCTCCAGGAGGTCGCCGTCTGGGCAGAGACCAGCCTCGCCACCGGCAAGGTCACGACGCTCGACTACCAGTCGCTGCTCCTCGCGGCGCTGGCCCGACGGGGCGCTGTCTACGATGTCGCCGTCCGCAACGTCACCTTCGTGAGCCCGACCGTTCCGGTGACGCTCGACCAGAAGACGGTCGTCCAGTTCACCGACACGAACCTGATCCTCGTCCGGCATCAGGCCCACGCCAAGGTGCTGCGCACCGGTGAAGGCCAGTACGACGCCCGGATGGTGCTCACCAAGCTCAACGACCTGTTGCGGCCGATCGACCCGACCGCCAACTATGCGATCACGCGCGGGTGGGCCTGGGCCGACCTGCTCCTGAACGGCTCCGTGTTCCGGGTGTTCACGACGCACCTCGAGGCGTACAGCGACGTCGATGGCGACGCGTTGACCGAGCACTACCGGAACCTGCAGGCCACCGAGCTCGCCGCCATGACCGCCCGGTCCCCGCACCCGGTGCTCCTGACCGGCGACTTCAACAGCAGGCCCACCTGCACCGCCCACAACACCGTCGCCTACGACACGATCGTGGCCGCCGGGTTCACGGAGGTCTGGCCCGCGACGCACCGACGGAACGTGTGCACCACGGGCTACACGAGCGGCGACCGTGCCTCGGTCACCGGCACCGGTGTGCTCGACCATCGCATCGACCACATCTTCTTCGAGCGGCGCCACGCCACGGCGCTCAGCTCGGCGCTCATGGGCGCTCGCGACACCGACAAGACCAGCGCTGGCCTGTGGGCCTCGGATCACGCCGGTTCGGTGGCGACGCTCGTGTTCGAGCGCGGGCACGACCGGCACTGAACCGACCGTCGCCACGACCGGGCCCGGCACACCGCCGGGCCCGCGTCGCGCCCGGCTCACTCCACGTCGAAGAGACCTTCGGGAACCTCGACCGTCGTGACGCCGTCGATGCACGAGCGCACGAACACCACGGGCACCAACCCGCCGGTGTCGAGCTCGAGGATGTCGTGCGCCGGGTTCTCGAGCACCGTCACGACGCGGCCGCGGCGGGTGCCGTTCACCTCGACCACCTCGGTGCCGAT
>JANPGL010000051.1:0-2217 GCA_031423915.1 Actinomycetes bacterium
CGACGCGCTGGTGTGACGGTCGGGTGTTGTGGTCGCGATGCTCTGGATTGGGGTGCGGGCAGCGACGTAGAGGATGTGGGGGTGGAGCCGGGGGTCGACGTCGCGATCGACGAGGTGGCGTTCGTGGCGTTCGTCGATGCCGCGCTGCCGGAGGTGTATCACTAGGGTGCGGCTCTTCTGGAGGGTTACGCGGCGGTGGGGAGGAGGCCGTTGGTGTAGCGGGATTGGTGGATGCGTTGTCGTTCTTGGTTGAGGTGGTATTGCCAGTAGGTGTCGAAGTCGCCGTTGGCGCGGAGGGCTCGTAGTTTGAGGATGGCTTCGGCGCCGTTGACGCTCCAGCGGGCGCCGGTGATGTCCATGCGGTCAGCGACGAGGTAGCGGCATGTTCCTTCGATCACGCCCGTGGCGATGGGCCAGCCCTTGGCGAGAGCGGTGGGGTAGTCAAGGTAGGGGGCCTTGTTCGTCAGGTAGGTGGCACAGGCATCGGCTTTGTCGCGTTTGAACAGGGGGAGCCGTCGTGTTGTGGCCCAGCGTCGGATGCCGGCGGCGACTTGTAGCGCTTTGCCTTCGAGCACGGCGCGCGCCTTGTCTCGCACCCAGGTCTCGGCCGCGGCGTCGCCCTCGTCGAAGAAGCACCACACCGCCCCCCACAGGTACTCGAGCACGTGAATGAGGTCAATAACGACGACGACGTTGACGTCGCGGGCGTGGGCTTCGGCACGGATGCGGTCAAGTTGGTGGTTGTTGCCATCGACGAGCACGACCCAGTCCCGCTGGTGGTGAGGATCTCGCCGTTCGGCCTCATCGAACACTTTCCCCACGACCACCGCCGCGTCGTCGGCGACGCTGGCGGTCACCCACTTGTGACGCGCCGACGGTGGCGGCGTCACGTCACGGTCGCCGCTGCGGGCCATCACGTCGGCGGCGGTGCGAGCGACAGGGGTGAGGTCATAGACGGCGCCCACTTCGGCCATCCGTTTGCGGGAACGCTTCTCGCCTTTCGACAAGCGGGTCTTGAGCTTGGTGGTGGCCACCGACGCTGCCTTCTCGGTGGCAGGCCGCAGCGCGTCGGGACGCATAACGATGCCCTTGCCGTCACACGACAACACGAGCGCATCATCACGATCGCCGGGTTCGGGGGCGAAGGTGGCGTAGAAGGCGTCCACATCGGTCGCGGCCCGGGTGGTGAGCTCTTCCACCTGGCGTTTACCGACCACCACCCCGGTGCCGCGCTCGATGGCCTCGGTGGCCGCGTCGAACGAGCCCCGGGCGGACTCGATCGCAGCCAGACGACGCAGACCGTGGGAGTGACGCTCGACAGGCAGGTTCAACACCGCGTCGGCAGGATGCAGGTTGACGCAACCCCGATGCCGATAGGCGAGACGGTCAACATCGACGGTCCCGAAGATCGTCGCAAGCGTGCGGTGATGACCGCCCTCCACCGTGCCATACACGGTGCCGTGAGCATCGATCACCTCGACCCGTACTTCGCGCACGGCGCGCAAGTCCAAATGCTCCTGAAAGAGACGACGCAGCAACGCCCGGCCCTTCACATCGAGCTGCGCTTCCAGCTCCCCGTGCGACAACCCGCCCGCCACGCCACCATCGAGCCACACCAGCATCTCCTCGAAACAACCCCGCGCCACCACGAACCCACCCTGCGTCGTTGTCGCGGCCGGCCCGGTCACGGCCGCTGCCCCGCCCGCCGCGCCTCGACCCGGGCCACCAACACCTCCAGCTCGCCCCGGGCCTGGGCCTCGAGATCGGTGACCGCTTTGCGATAGCGGGCCACCGCCGCCGCCACCGCAGGGACCTCGGCCGCGGTGAGCGTGAGCATCCGGGTTCGCCCCGCCACGCTGTAGGACAACGCCGGCGTCTCATGCGGGGCCCCGGTCGCGCACCGGCAGCCCGCCTTGCCACACTTGCGGCGCAGGGTAATGAGTGATCCCGGCAGCACTCGGGGGTCGTCACGTCGAGCCAACACCATCATCCTGACACCTCCCAGACTGTTAGTGGACCACTAACAGTCTGGCTGCCGGCATCCCACCGCACACGGATGGTCGAACGCGACCTACCAGCTCACGATCGGCCCACCGAGCCCACCAGCGAACGCACCTTCAAGAGAGCCGCACCCTATTGGTTGTGGCGTTCGAGCGCCTCGTGGTGGGCGGCGCCTGCGTCGATCGCCGTGATGCTGCTCACGACGGTCGTACGTAC
>JANPGL010000052.1:0-9020 GCA_031423915.1 Actinomycetes bacterium
GCGTTCACCACGTCCTGCGGTCGGCCCTGGCGGGGGTCGGTGCGTCGCTCGGCCTGTCGGCCTGAGCGCGGATCGCCCTAGCCAGGACGGCCGGGCCGGGCTAGACGGCCGGGTCGAGCTCGTCGGTGCCGAGGCGTCGCTCGATGACGTCGACCGCCACCTCGGCGAGGCGTCGGTCGTGCGTCAGTGCGTAGCGCCGCAGCCGACTGAACGCCTCCTGCATGGTGGGGGCACCACGCTGCACGATCATCCCCTTGGCCTGCTCGATGACGACGCGCGTGTTGAGCGCGTGGCCGAGCTGCTCGTTGACGATCACGGCGTCCGATGCGGCCCGGTGCTGCAGGATGGCGATCGTGGCGATGTCGGCGAACGCCTGGGCGGCGCCGATGTCGGCCTCGGGAATCTCCCCGGGCTCCCGTCGGAGCAGGTTGAGCGCGCCGATCACCGTGCCGCGCAGGCGCAGGGGCAGCGCGTGCACCGAGTGGAAGCCCGCCGCCAGTGCCTCGTGCGTCAGGCGCGGCCAACGATCGTTCGACGCGGCCAGGTCCTGGTTCACCACGGGCAGGCCGGTCCGGTAGCAGTCGAGGCTCGGTCCCTCCTCGACCACGAGGGCGAAGACCTCGAGCACGTGTACCTCCTCGCTCGACGACGCCATCGAGCGCAGGTCGCCCTCGGGTGAGGCCAGCACGATGCCGGCGGCGTCTGCGTCGAGGACCTCGACGCAGCGGTCGGTGACCATGGTGAGCAGCTCGACGATGTCGAAGTCGGCAACCAGCGTGTCGGCCAGCTGCACCAGGGTGTGGGCCAGCGCGATCTCTCGAGTCATCGGGAGTCTCTCTTCCTACGTCCCCCGTGAATGGTCGTCACGCCGCGTTCCCGTCGGCGTCCATGCGCAACCGTCGTTCGACCACGTCCCGCGCCACTTCGGGGAGGCGTCGGCCGTTGCCGAAGGCGTGGGCCCGCAGCCGGATGAGCGCCTGGCCGACGGTCACATCGAGCTGTGCGGCCACCATCCCCGTGGCCTGGTGGACGACGTACTGGAAGTCGGCGCCCGACTCGAGCTCGGCCGCCAGCTGGTCGGGCGGCGCGTCGGCCTGCATCACCAGCACGGCCTGCGCGGCGACATCGGCCATCACGAGCGCGTCGGCGTGCTGCTCGATCGTCAGCGGTCCGGGCGCACGACCGTAGAGGTTCAGGGCGCCGAGGCGCACGGCGCCGACCCGCAGCGGGAAGCCGAACACGGCCCGCACCCCCGCCTCGAGCGCGGGGCCGGAGAAGGCCAGCCATCGCGCCGTGCGCGGTTTCGCCAGGTCGGGTTCCAGTACGGGGACGTCGAGGCGGTGCGCGTCGACGCAGGGCCCCTCGCCGAGCGAGTACTGCAGCTCCTCGATGAGCGCACTAACGGCGTCCGTCGTGCACACGGAGCCCCGGGCGACGTCGCCCGACATGAGCATGATGCCGGCACCGTCGACGCCGGTGACCTCGGCGCACACCACGCACAGCCGCTTCGAGTCGAGCGATGGCGTGCCCGGCCCTGCGAGCCGCTCCTGGATGCGGCGCCGGCGCTCGCCGGACACGACCTAGGACCCATCGCCGGTGCGCGACTGCGTCCGACCGGGCGCCGCGGGGGGTACCGCGACCCAGGTCCCGAGGGCCCGTCGCGGTGGCGCCTTCGGCGCCGCACCTTCGACCATGTCGTCGAGGCCGCACAGGGTCACCAGGCGCCCGGCGACACGAGACGGAGACCGAAGCGCCATCGTGTGACCGTGCGATTCCAGGTCGTGCCGCGCGAGGACGAGCGCTCCGATGGTGGAGGCGTCCATGAACGTGACGGCGTGGAGGTCGACGATCACGTCCCGACCGTCTAGAGCGGCGCGACGAAGGGCGGCCTTCACGAAGCCCGCGGTGGCTGCGTCCTGCTCGCCGCTGAGCTCGACCAGCGACGCCGATGCCCGGTGGGCGTCGACCCGGTCACGAGGCCGGTCGACCATCTGGAGGTCTGCGTGTGCATGTGCCATGGGGCATGCTCCTGCCGTCGCTGCGATCGACGCGCTACCAAGGTCCGGAGCACCGCTCCCCTGGCCGGCAGAACCGGCGGCACGTACGGGGTTCTTGTCGTGCTGGTTTGAACGTACACCTATCGGGTGATCATCACAACGGCGCAGGCGTCACCGTTGGCGCTTGCGCGCAGCCCGGAGGGCGTCCACCGGCAGGGATCGGTCGACCACCCGTTCGGCGACCTCGGCCAGGCGCAGGTTGCGGTCGCGCGCATGGCGACGAAGGGCCGCGAACGCGTCGCCCACGCCGATGCTGTCGTGTTCGGCCACCATCCCTTTGGCCTGCTCGATGACGACGCGACTGTCGAGCGCCAGGGTGAGCTGGTCGTTGAGGCGGCCCATGTCGTCGGCGGCGCGATGCTGGAGGACGGCGATGGTGGCGACGTCCGCCAGCGCCTGAGCGACCACGAGATCGGCGGTGGACAGGGGTTCCGGCCGGGAGCCGAACAGGTTGAGCGCGCCGATCACGTTGCCCCGTAGGCGCATCGGCACCGCGGCCGCCGCCCGGAAGCCGGCGGCGACCGCCTCGGGGGCGAACCGGGGCCAGCGCGTGCCGGCGGTGCCGAGATCGCCCTCGGCCACGGCCTGAGCGGTCCGGTACGCATCGAGGCACGGCCCCTCCGCCGCCTGCAGTTCGTGCAGTTCGAGCACGTGCATGGCGTCGCTCGACGACGCCATCACCTGCAGCGCGCCGCCGGGACCGGCGAGCATGATGCCCGCAGCGTCGACGTCGAGCAGCGCGACGCAACGCCCGGCCAACCGTGTCAGGAGTTCGACGACGTCGAAGTCGTCGACCAGCGTGTCGGCCAGGTCCACGATCGTCCGCGCCAGCTCGGCCTCTCGGGGCATGTCGAACCGTCCTCGTTCGGGCAGAGTGTCGGCCGCTAGCGAGTGTAGGCAGAACGGGCACCGATGTGCCGTCCGCTGACCCACTCGGCGTCGTGCGGTGGCACACTGCTGGCGTCCACCCCTGTCGTGGTGGTCATGCGTTGCTCCGGACCCTGGTAGCGCTGCGCTCGGCGAAGGAGCCCATCGTGACCGTCCCGTTCATCGCCCTGACCGCGTTCGCGGTCGTCGCGCACCTGGTAGCGGTGCGCACGCCGATGGAGAGCCAGCGCCGTGGCTGAGGCGTGGAGTGCACCTCCCTCGTTGCGACCGTTCGAACGGTGCGTGCTCCGGCTGCACGCCGAAGGCTGCGATCATGGCGAGATCGGTCGGCGGTTCCGGAAGAACCCGTCCACCATCGCCCGCGTCCTGGCCCTGGCGAGCGCACCTCGGCCGGCCGTCGCCGTCGGCCCCGCCACGGCGGTGCTGCGGCCCGTCGAACGGCGCGTGCTGCGCTGGCTCGACGCCGGCGTCGACCACGCCGAGATCGGTCACCGCTTCCGCCGCCACCCCGACCACATCCGGCGGGTGCAGGGCTATGCCCTCCTCAAGCTGAACGACGCCGACGCCTTGGGGTGAGACGCGGGACGGCGGTTGAGCGGCGTGCGCACCGGGTACCGACGACGATGGCCCGTCGGGTCGCCAACGAAGGGGCTCTCATGCATCGCACCACCCGCCGGACCTGTGCCGTTCTCCTGGCGTTGGCCGCGATCACCGCCGGCTGCGGTTCGAGCTCGCCGTCGCAGGTGCCCGTCGGATCGACGGTGGCGCAGACCGGGCCGACGTCGTCGTCGAACCCCGTGGGCGGCCCGCCGACGAGCAACACCGCCTCGCAGGGGAACTCGGGTACGTCGTTGGTGGTCGGCGCGGGGAGCAGCTCTCCGTAGGTCGAACCGGGCCCGGGTGCGTCGGTAAGGTCCCGGGCATGACCGACCTGCCCGCCAACGCCCAGCTCATCGACCTGTCCGGCCAGCGCGCCCTGGTGACCGGCGCGGCCAAGGGCATCGGCGCAGCCATCGCCGCCCGCCTCGCCGGCGCCGGCGCCCACGTCACGATCGCCGATCTCGATCCGGCCGGCCGCGCCACCGCCGACGCCCTCGTGGCCCGTGGCCTGTCGGCCGACTACGTCAAGTGCGACATCACGAACGCCACGCAGCTGGCCGACGCGGTCGCCCTCGCCGCTGGCGACGACGCCCTCGACATCCTGGTGAACAACGCCGGCGTCTTCCCCACCACCGGCCCCATCGATGCCGTCACGGACGAGTTCGTCCACCGCATGCTCGAGATCAACGTGCGCGCCCAGTACTCCGCGGCGCGCGACGCGGCGCGCCGCATGACCCGCGGCGGCAGCATCGTGAACCTGGCCTCGATCGCGGCGATCCGCGGCGGCGCCAACATCAGCGCCTACACCGTGTCGAAGGCCGCGGTCGTCGGCATGACCCGGGCGTTCGCCAACGAGCTCGGACCGCGCGGCATCCGGGTCAACGCCATCGCCCCCGGGATCATCGACACCCCCGGCGTTCAGGAGCAGATGGCGCCGCTCAAGGCGGGCGGCCTCGACATCGACAAGGCCATCGCCGCCAACCCGTTGCGCATCGGCGGCCGCCCCGACCACATCGCCCGCGCCGCCCTGTTCCTGTGCTCCGGGCTCGCCGAGTTCGTCACCGGCCAGGTCCTCGTCGTCGACGGCGGCGCCACCGCGTGAGCCCGGCGTGCCCGTGCGGCCGCGTGGGCTCCTACGCCACGTGCTGCGGCACGGTGCACGCGCGGCTGGCCGGCGCCGCCCACGCCGAGGACGTGATGCGGGCCCGCTACTCGGCGTACGTGCGCCGGCTCGAGGGGTTCCTGCTCGAGTCGTGGCACCCGTCCACCCGGCCGGCCTCGATGACGTTCGACCCCTCGTTGCGATGGACCGGTCTCACGGTCGTCGCCACGGTGGCCGGTGGCCCGTTCGACGCCGCCGGCGAGGTGAGCTTCGTGGCCGCCTTCGAGCGGCGCGGCGTGCCGGGCTCGCTGGCCGAGCGCAGCCGCTTCGAGCGCCTGCTGACGGGCTGGGTCTACGTGGAGGGGATCGGCTGAGCGCGGCTCACGCCGCGTCGGCCGTGGGCGCCAGCGCCAGCGAGCGGATCTCGCCGAACACGCGGCGGTTCTTCTGCCAGGTACGGCCCCCGTCGCCCGACAGGAACAGCTGGCCGTACAGGCTCGCCGCGGCCACGACCTCGGGCCGGTCGGGGTGGTTGGCCATCCAGTACACCACCGAGTGCGGCTGCTCGGGCAGGTGGGCCAGCGCCCACGTGCGGCCGCCGTCGCGCGACACGCGCAGCCCGCCGATCTCGCCGGGGATCGAGTCGCCCGTGCCGACGAAGATGGTGTCGGGGTCGTCGGCCTTCACGAGGACCATGCGGCAGTACGCGGCGTCGTTGCGCTCGTGGAACCCCGGAAACGACGTCAGCTCCCACGACCGCCCCTCGTCGGTGGAGCGAGTGAGCCCGAAGGGCCCGCCGACCAGCACGGTCGCCGTGCCGTCGGTCGCGGTGCGGATGGCGAGGCTGTGCACGTCGCCGTTGAGCGGCACCGGTCCGAGGTCGGCGCAGCGCGTCCACGTGGCGCCGCGGTCGGGCGAGCGGAACACCCCGTCGATCTCCGCGCCGGCCCACACGACCGACGGGTCGCGCGGGTCGACCATCACGGTGGTGGTGCGCGGCGGGCCTACCAGACACTCGTCGACCATGGGCATCGCCATCTCGGTCCAGGTTGCGCCCCCGTCGGTCGATCGGAACCCGCCCGGCTGCGTGCCCACGTACAGCAGCTGGGCGTCGGTTGGGTCGACGGCGATCGACCAGATCTGCCGGCCACCGATCGGCGAGGCGACGGGCGCCCAGCGGCCGCCGCCGTCGTCGCTGCGGAACAGGCCCTGGTCGGTGCCGGCCCACACGCGGGCCGGGTCGGTCGGGTCGACCCGCAGCGCCCGGACGTTGCCCTCGAACGGCACGGGTTTGAAGATCTGCTTGAAGCGTCCGCCGCCGTCGCGACTGACGTGCACGCCGCCGCCGATGGTCCCCACGAAGATGCTCATGCCGTCGATCACGAGGCCCCCCAGTCTCGCCGGCAGCGTACTGCGCCGGCTCGGCGCGGCCGTCGGACCGGGCGCCGTCGCCGCCCCCGTACGCTGCGGCCATGACGACCAACGGGGAAGGTCCGGTCGAGCGGGCGCGCGCGCTGGCGCCGCTCGTGGCCGCCGACAGCGAGACGATCCACCGGGACGGGCGCCTGACGCCGGCCGTCCACCGGGCGCTCGTCGACGCCGACCTGTTCCGTGCCAGCGCGCCCGCGTCGATCGGTGGCACCGCCTGCGACCTGCGCGACGGAGCCGAGGTGGCCGGCATCCTCGGCGCGGCCGACGTGAGCACCGGCTGGCTCGTCGTCCAGGCCAACTCCTCGGCGTACAACTTCGGTCCGCGGCTCGAACCCGTCACCGCGCAGGAGGTGTTCGCCACGCCCGCCTCGGTCGTGGCGGCCGGGTTCCCGGTCGGCACGCCCCGGGCCGACGTGGTGGAGGGCGGGTACGTGGTGAGCGGTCGGTGGGGCTTCGCCAGCGGTTGCCTCCACGCCTCCTGGTTCGACGCCCGGGCCGTCGTGTTCGACCGGGGCGAGCGGGTGACGACGCGCTCGGGCCTGTTCGCCATGATGTCGTGCCTCGTCCCCCGCTCGGCCGTCGAGCTCGTCGACACCTGGGACGTCGCCGGCATGCGGGGCACGGGATCGCAGTCCTACCGCGCCCACGAGGTGTTCGTGCCCGCCTGCCGGGCCGTGCCGATGTGGGAGAGCGCGCCGCCCACGGCCGGCCCGTCCTTCCGCGTGCCCGCGCTCACGTTCGCCCACGTCCAGTTCGCCAGCCTTGCGCTGGGCGGGGCCACCGGGGCGCTGCGGGCGTTCGAGGCGCTGGCGGCGGGCAAGACCGCGGCGCAGACGCGCACGGCGATGCGCGACATGGCGACGACGCACGACGCGCTGGCCCGGGCCCACAGCGCGCTGCGGGCGGCCCACGCCTACCAGCGCTGGGTCGTCGACCTGCTGCTCGACGCGGCCGCGTCGGACGCAGGCGTCACCCCCGTCGAACGAGCGGAGGCCCGCCTCGCCGTGACGTCGGCGACGGACACGGCCCTCGCCGTGGTCGAGTCGCTCTACCGGGTCGCGGGGACGAGCGGGATCTTCGTTTCGTCGCCGCTGCACCGGTTCTTCCAGGACCTCCACGTGATGAGCCAGCAGCTGTTCGCCCGCCCGTCGCACTACGAGAACGTCGGTCGGTACCTGCTCGGCCTCGAGCACGATCGGAGCCTGCTGTGAGCCCGACCGACGACGTGGTCTGGCGCGACGAGCCGTGGCAGGGCGAGCTCCTGGCGCGCGTGTACGAGCCCTCCGCGGGCCGGACGGGCGCCGCCGTCGTCCACGTGCACGGGGGCGCCTGGGCGCACATGGACCGGACGCACGGCGACGCCTACTGCCGGACGGTGGCGGCCGGCGGGT
This sequence comes from Actinomycetes bacterium, assembly GCA_031423915.1. Lineage (GTDB taxonomy): Bacteria > Actinomycetota > Acidimicrobiia > Acidimicrobiales > Ilumatobacteraceae > JANMAT01. The sequence continues at coordinate 7,470 of JANPGL010000052.1, forward strand.
TCGTCGTGGTGTCGATCGACTTCCGCGACGGTCGTGTCGCCCGCCATCCCGCCGCGGTGGACGACGTGGCGCGCGCCGTCGGGTGGACGCGCCAGCACGCGGTCCGCCTCCGGATCGATCCGACCAGGGTGGCGCTCATGGGCAGCTCGAGCGGCGGTCACCTGGCGCTCCACGCGGCGCTGACCCACGTGGACGTCCCGTTCGTGGCGGCATTCTGGCCGCCGGTCGATCCGCTCGCCCGCTACCGCTACGCACGGTCGCGCCTGGGCGTCCCGGTGCCCGACGGGCAACGCTTCCACGCCGACGCCCTGGTGGCCGCGTCCGAGGCCTACTTCGGTGACGAGGCCGCCATGGGTGGCGCGTCCGTCGCCGCCATCGTGCGGGCCGGGCAGGCCCGGTACCGCCCGCCGGTCTGGCTGGTGCGCGCCGGCGAGGACCTGAACGTGCCCGCGTCGATGATCGACGACCTCGTCGCGGCCTACACGGACGCAGGCGGCACCGTGGCGCTCAGCGAGTACGCGGGGGAGGTGCACGGGTTCGGCCACGGCGACCACGCCGCGGCCCGTCGCTTCCGCGCCGAGCTCGTCGACCGGCTCGCCGCCGCGCTCGTCGCCCCGGCCGACGGGTGACGGATTCCCAGGGATCTCCGAGGAACGTCGGAGCCGGGTCAGCGGCGCGGCCGCTGTGATTCGTCCCATGACGCAGCTCCTGTGGTTCCTCACCCGGGCGACCGGCATCGTCGCCCTCCTGCTGATCTTCGCCGCCGTCGCCGACGGCCTCGTCTTCTCCGGACGCAACGGCGGTGGTCGCGTGCGCCCGGCCTGGTGGATGGACCTCCACCGCGGGCTGGGCGGGTACGCCCTGATCTTCACCGGCGCCCATCTGGCCACGGCCTACGGCGCCGACATCGGCGGTGGCCTGGCGCAGGTGCTCGTGCCCGGCGCCGCCAAGGCGTCGACCACGGCGTACGCGCTCGGTGTGCTGGCCTTGTACGCCATCGCCGCCACGGTGCTCACCACGTGGCCGAAGCGTCGCCTGCGCCGCAAGGTCTGGCACCTGGTGCACCTGCTGTCGATCCCCGCCGCCGTGGCCGCCGCCATGCACGCCTACCAGCTCGGCTCGGACGCTCGGAAGCCGCTCTACCTGGCGGTGTCGGCGCTGGCCGCCGGCGTGACGACGTACCCCCTCGCCCTGCGGCTCCTCGGTGTCGCTCGGCTGCGGTCGGTGCCCGCCGATGCGTCGTCGCTCACGGCCGACGCCGACCGCGAGCTGACCGAGGTCTGAGCCGACCGGGCTGGCGTGGTCCCCGACCACGTCGCCTAGGTTTGCCGTCGTCGGCGACCGGCGTCGTCGGCCACTGTGGGAGGCCGTTCGCGGTGCTGACGAGGTACGACGAGTTCCCGGTGCACCAGACGCCCTACCCGTTCAGCGTGGTGCCGAGCGGCGACTACTCGTTCGACGACGGCTTCTACTTCGGCGTGTTCTCGGCCGAGCACGAGGTCTTCCTGTTCCAGGGCCTGCGGGTGAACCCGAACAACGACATGGTGGGTG
>JANPGL010000053.1:0-1998 GCA_031423915.1 Actinomycetes bacterium
GCCGTTGTCGCCGCGCCGGCCGGCCGACGTGGCCGTCGCGGTCGCCGGCGGCGCAGCCGCGGCCGAGGGGCGCGCCGACGCGTTCGGCGGGGCGCTGCCCGAGGACGAGGGCCCGCTCACGTTCGCCCAGGCGGTGAACCGCACGCTGGCCGACGCGCTGGCGGCGGATCGCCGCGTCCTCGTGTTCGGCGAGGACGTGGCGGCCAAAGGAGGCGTCTACGGCGTGACCCGCGGCCTGCTCAAGCGGGCCGGCGCGGCGCGCGTGTTCGACACGCTGCTCGACGAGCAGTCGATCCTGGGCATGGCCCTCGGTGCCGGCCTGTGCGGGCTGGTGCCGGTGCCCGAGATCCAGTACCTGGCCTACCTCCACAACGCCGAGGACCAGCTGCGCGGCGAGGCGGCCAGCCTGTCGTTCTTCTCGAACGGTCGGTACCGCAACCCGATGGTGGTCCGCATCGCCGGGTACGGCTACCAGAAGGGCTTCGGCGGCCACTTCCACAACGACAACTCCGTGGCCGTGCTGCGCGACATCCCCGGCATCGTCGTGGCATCGCCGGCCCGGCCCGCCGACGCCGCGGCGATGCTGCGCACCTGCCTGGCCGCCGCGGCCACCGATGGCACGGTCTGCGTGTTCGTGGAGCCGATCGCGCTGTACCACACGGCCGATCTGCACGAGCCGGGCGACGGCGGGTGGCTCGAGCCCTACCCGGCGCCCGCCGACTGGGGCGCCGCTCACGTGCCCATCGGCCGACCCCGTCGCTACGGCGAAGGCACCGACGCGCTCGTGGTCACCTGGGCGAACGGGCTGCACCTGTCGTTGCGGGTGCAGCGTCGCCTCGCGGCACAGGGCATCGACACCACGGTGCTCGACCTGCGCTGGCTGTCGCCGTTGCCCGTGGCCGAGCTGGTGGCCGAGGCCCGCCGCGTCGGACGTGTGCTCGTGGTCGACGAGACGCGTCGCACGGGCGGCGTGGGCGAGGGCGTGCTCGCCGCGCTGGTGGAGGCGGGCGTGAGCGTTCCCATGGCGCGCGTCGCTGCCCAGGACACGTTCGTGCCGCTGGGCGAGGCCGCCTGGTCGGTGCTCGTGTCCGAGGCCGACGTCGAGGCGGCGTTGCACCGGCTGGTCTCGCGCCCACGCAACGCGCCCTAAGGTCGGCGCATGGAGCTACGCGATCGGGTCGTCGTCGTCACAGGTGGGGGATCGGGCATCGGCGAGGCCATCGCCCGCGCCGCGGCGGCCGAGGGGGCGAGTCACGTCGTCGTGGCCGACCTCAACGGCGCCGAGGCGGCCCGGGTCGCGTCCGACATCGGGGGCACCGGGGTGGCCGTCGACGTGAGCGACGAGGCCGCCATCGTGCGGCTCGTCACCGAGACCGAGACGGCACACGGGCCGATCGGGTTGTTCGTGTCGAACGCCGGCTACGGCACGCTCGCCGGGCTCGAAGACTCGAACGAGCGGATCCAGCACATGTGGGAGGTCCACGTGATGGCCCACGTGTACGCGGCGCGCGCCGTGGTGCCCTCGATGATCGCCAACGGCGGCGGCTACCTGCTCAACACGGCGTCGGCCGCGGGCCTGCTGACGCAGATCGGCTCGCTGGCCTACTCGGTCACCAAGGCGGCCGCCGTGTCGCTCGGCGAGTGGCTGGCCATGACCCACCATCACCAGGGCATCCGCGTGTCGGTGCTGTGCCCCCAGGCGGTGGCCACGAACATCGTCGCTAACAGCCCCGACTTCGCGGCCCGCGCCCGCGAGGGCGTCGCCGGGTCGGCATCGAAGGACGGCGTGAAGACGGCGGCCGCGGTGGCCCAGGACTGCATCGATGCCATCCGGGCCGAGCGGCTGCTCGTGCTGCCCCACGCCGAGGTGAAGACCTACATGGAGCGCAAGGCCACCGACCCCGACCGTTGGTTGGCCGGCATGCGCCGCTTCCAGGCCGCGCTCTACGCCGACCGCCCGCTGCCCGGCGACGCGATGGCGCCGTGAGGTCGGCGCCC
>JANPGL010000054.1:0-9039 GCA_031423915.1 Actinomycetes bacterium
CCCGCCTCGGCGACGGAGCCATCGACATCGTGACGTCGTCGTCGCGGGCCCACGTGATCGTCGATGTCGTCGGCGTCGTCTCGTCGGGCTCCACCGGAGCGCGGCTCGTCACCGCCACGCCGACACGGCTGCTCGACACGCGCGACGGCACGGGAGGCGGTCATCGCCTGGGGCCCGGTGACTCGCTCGAGGTCGTGGTCACCGGCCGGGCCGGCGTGCCGGCGGGCGCGTCCGCCGTGGTGATGAACCTGACCGCGGTGGCGCCTACCGCGGACGGCTACGTGACCGCCTGGCCCGCCGGTCGCGAGCGGCCGACCACGTCGAACCTCAACCTCGCGCCCGGCCGCACGGCGGCCAACCTGGCCGTCGTCGGTCTCGGTGACGGTGGCGCCGTCTGGTTGGCCAATGCCACAGGTTCGGTCGACCTCGTCGCCGACGTGGTCGGCTGGTTCGTGTAGTCGCGATCAGGAGCGGCTCAGCCACCCGCGGATGCCCTTGCGCCGCGTGCGGTCCCACTGCGCAGTCCAGGCGGTGCGTCGCCGCTCGCCACGCCGGTGGAGCTCACCGACCAGCACGCCGGACACGAACGAGATCTCCGCATCGTCGATCTCCGCCGCGACCATCCGGAGCTGTGCCGTCGCCACGTCGACGTCGTTGATGTCGCCGAGGATGGTCTGCAGGCGGCGCAGCTCCACGGCGTGTCGAGCCGCAGCCGGGCGGATGCGTCCCGCCACCTCGGTGGCGTAGCGGGCCCGCTTGGCCAGGAGCCGCAGATCGTGCAGTGCGGCCGCCGGACTCGTGTCGTCGCGGAGGACGGCGGCCGTCGCCAGCTGTCGCCAGGCGCGGCGCGCCAGGTCGGTGACGACGAGCTGTGCCGGCTCGTCGGCTCGGGTCACGATCGGCGGAGCGGTCGCCATCTCGATCGCCGCCAGCACCGTGGCACGCGCCTCGTCGGCGGCGACCGCGGCGGCCAGGTCGGTCAGCGCCGCCGAACGTCGTTCGGTGAGATCGTCGAGCAGCCGACCGAGGGCGGGACGATCGGCGTCGTCGAGCAGCAGGCCCACGTCGCCGACGAGCTCGCCGAGGACGTCGAGCTCGCGCACCGGGCCGAGCGACGCGGCCAGCCGCCCGAGCCGAGCGCTCAGCGCCCCCGACCGGTCGTCGTCGAGCAACGGCGCGAACACGCGCAGGTGGCTGCGGTAACGGCGCAGCGCCACGCGGCTGCTGTGCACCGTGCGACTCGTGGGCGCCAGGTGCAGCAGTGGCCAGTGGTGGAGGAGGAGCTGCACGTCGGTGACGAGCGCCGCCGTCACCAGGTCGGCGGTGTCGCTCGACCGCACCAGCGGCGGAGGGATCGGTCCGGCGGGACGACAGGCAGGTGCACCGAGGATCGCCGCCAGCACGGTGCCCCCGCCGGGCGGCGGCGTTGCGCCGAGGTGCAGCGCGGCCGCGGCGAGGGCGTCGAGGTCCCTGGCCCTCGACGTCTCGCCCGGCTCGATCTCGACGAGACGCACGGTCGCCGCGACCTTGCGCCCCTCGAGGAGCTGGACGGTGTCGAGGTGGATCGTGGCGCCCGAGTGGTCGTCGCCCGTCGGACGCACCGTCCGACGCCGCGTGCGCGTGGTCGCCACCAGCGCCAGCGGTGCGCTCGCCAGCGCGGCGATGGCGGCGGCGAGATCGGCGGGTAGGGCCTCGTCTTCGATCGGCCACGTGCGCTCGAGCCGGGGTCCGCCCATCGACGGCGTCAGGGAGAGCAGCGGGAACTGGGCGCACCAGTACGGAGCGGTGCGCGACGGGCGGACGCGCTCGATCGTGATGCCGCGCCGGGTGATCTCGAGATCTGCCGAGTCGTGGTGGTCGGAAGTCCAGGTCGAGAGGTGGCCACCCGACTCGCCATCGACGCCGAGCGCCGCCCACACGGCACGGTCGTCGACATCGCCGGGAACGATCAGTCGCCGTGCTCCGACGATGCTCTTGCGCATGAGGCCCTCCGGCGAGCGAACCTAGGTCGGCAGGCACGTCGACACGGTCGGTGCCCCGCAGACTTCACGAGGGCGCCACCTGTTGTTCATCCCCGGTGGGCGGGCTCGCCAGGTGGCCGAGATCGCTGCGGATGGCGTCGAGACGGGCCCGCAGGCGACCGGCCAGCTCGGGCGGCGTCGTCGGGTCGTCGAGCAGCTCCTGCAGACCGAGGTCGAGCATGGTGACGTACCACGACGGTGCCATGCTCGCATCATCGACCGCTCTCGGTGTCATGTTGAGCGCGACCCGCCAATGGTCAGGGAACGTTCGCGACGCGTTCACCCGGCCGCGGCCGGCTGGTCGTCACCTCGGGGTCCCAGGCCCGAAGGCGACGGAGCAGGGCGCTCTTCTTGTGCTGGTGCTCGTGCATGCGGCCGTGGATGTCGCGCTGCGCCGCCATCGCCTCGACGATGTGCGGGCCCTTGTTGAGCATGATGCACTCGGCACGCGCACCGAGCGCCACGTCTGTGACCTCGGACCGCGACGGGCGGCCCGTTCGCGCCAGCTGGTCGAGGACCTGCGTGGCCCACACCACCGGCACGTGGGCGGCCTCGCACAACCAGAGGATCTCCTCCTGAACCTCTGCGAGCCGCTCGAACCCCGCCTCCACGGCGAGGTCCCCGCGGGCGATCATCACCCCGACGTGAGCGGATCGCATGGCGGTCAGCAGGATCTCGGGCAGGTGCGTGAAGCCCGACACGGTCTCGATCTTGAAGATGATGCCGACGTCGCCGGCCCCCAGGTCCGCCAGCCGGCGCTGGACGAGGGTGACGTCCTCGGCGCTGCGGACGAACGACACGTCGATCACGTCGACGAGGTCGATGACGTGAGCCAGGTCGTCCTCGTCCTGCGCGGTGAGGCCCGGGATCGGCAGGTAGGTGTCGGGAAGGTTGATGCCCTTCCCGCCCCTCAGCCTGCTGCCGGACGGACGCGCCCGCGTCACGCGCAACAGCAGCCCGTGGGCTCGTCGGCCCACGACCACCGCACCGATGCGCCCGTCGTCGAACCACACGAGGTGCCCGGGCTGTGCGTGCTCGAGCACCTCGGGCATCGTGCACGGCACGCGCACCGGCCCCGCCGGTTCGCTCGTCGACGTGCCCGCGCAGGCGGTGAGCACGAACTCGTCACCGACCCGCAGCGTCACGTACGGCTCGCGCGGCGGCAGCGGTCCGATCGTCGTGGTCGATCGGTCGCTTCCGGCGCGCCGTTCGAGTGGCAGACCACTCTCGAGGTAGATGGTGCGGCGGGTCGCCATCACCACACCCTCCTCGCCGGACGAGACCACGGTGAGCCGCCGGGCCGCATCGCGCGCATCGCGCAGCCACACGATGTCGCCCGGCTGGCAGGCCCGGAGCCAGGTCTCGTCGGTGACCGGCACCCGCGTCACGTCGGACGCCAGGCCAGCATCGTCGAGCGGACAGAGCAGGATCTGCGCTGGCTGGAGGACCCGGCCGCGCTCGTCGCGCTCGGGCCCCACGCGCAGCACCGGCAGCCCCGGGCCGAGCGGACCGGTGCGGAGCTTCGGTCCGGCGAGATCGGCGGCGATCCGAACGGTGCGGCCCGCATGACCGGCCGCCGTGCGGACGTTGGCGGCCATGGCCCGCCATGCAGCCGGGTTGTCGTGTGCGCAGTTGATGCGGGCGGTGGTCATGCCGGCCGCCACGAGATCGCCGACGAGCCCGGCGTCGCGAGCGGCGGCGCTGGGGAGTGTGACCATCACGCGCATCGAGCGGTCCTTCGGCACGGCGCCGAGGAGGCCGGCGGCGTTGCGGCGGACCACGGGTTCGGCCGTGGCGACCAGCGGCACCGGATCCCGCGTGGCGCCGGTCAGATGACCGAGGACGGAGATGACGGCGTCGAGGGTGCCCAACACGTGCGGCTCGCACCGGCCGAGCGAGGACACGCCGAGCCGGGCCAGGTCGGCCTGCAGCTCCCGCAGGTCGTGGCGCCGGAGCGCGAGGTAGTGGACGAGGTTGCGGGCGCTCGCGGCGTGTATAGGACGGACGGACGAGAGGAGCGCGGCGTACTCCCGTTCCGTGGCCAGGCAGCTCGCTCGGAGCTCGCTCAGCGCCGACAGGATGGCGCGAGGGTCCCGTCCCTCACGATCCTGCGCCGCTCGCTTGTCCCGTGGCATGTCGACCTTCCTCCGCTCGGCGGTGAGCGTACGAAGGATGTCTGGCGCGCAGCCGGCGTCGAGATGAACGAGGTCTGGCCGAGGGACGAATGACTCGTCGGGCCCGTCGGGCCCGTCAGTGGCCCGAGCTGGGTCGGGTGCGTCGCTCGCCGGCCTCTTCGGCCACCACCTCGGGCGGGCCGACGAGGAGGGGGTCGGGCACACCGAGCACGTCGTGCGCCTTGTCGGGGTAGTCGAGCTGGTGCAGTACGTAGCGCAACGCCTCGAGGCGGCCGCGCTTCTTGTCGTTGGAGCGCACGACCGTCCACGGCGTGCGGCGGCTGTGGGTCCGCAGGAACATCTCCTCCTTGGCGTCCGTGTAGGCGTCCCACTTGTCGAGCGAGGCCAGGTCGGTGGGGCTGAGCTTCCACTGCCGCACCGGGTCGATGCGGCGGATCACGAAGCGCGTCACCTGCTCGCGACGCGACACCGAGAACCACATCTTGATGAGCCGGATGCCCGAGCGAACCAGCATCTGCTCGAATTCGGGCACCTCGCGCATGAACTCGTGGTACTCCTCGTCGGAGCAGTAGCCCATGACGCGCTCGACGACGGCGCGGTTGTACCAGGACCGGTCGAAAAGGACGATCTCGCCTTTGGTCGGCAGATGGGCCACGTAGCGCTGGAAGTACCACTGTCCCTGCTCGCGCGTCGTCGGCGCGCTGAGCGCCACGACCCGTGCACCACGCGGGTTCAGGTGCTCGATGAACCGCTTGATCGTGCCGCCCTTGCCCGCCGCGTCCCGGCCCTCGAAGAGCACCACGAGCCGCTGATCGGTCTCCTTGATCCAGCTCTGTGCCTTCAGGAGCTCGATCTGGAGCATGCGCTTGGTCCGCTCGTACTCGTCGCGGTCGATGCGGTGCTGGTAGGGGTACCCCTCGCGCCAGGTCTCCACGGGCACGCCTCCCGGCCCGATGAGCACCGGGTCGTCGACTTCGTCGAACGTGCCCTCCACCGCGAAGCCGTGCGCCAGGAGCTCCTCGTCCGACAGGTCTCGCAGCGATGCGATCAGGTCTTCGAGTCGGCGCACGTTCATGGCGTCAACCTACGCGCCGATCAGGCCGCGGGGGCCAGCAACGTCCGGCGGAGCCGACGCGCCAGGTCGTCGCCCAGGTACGCGTCGATGGCCTCCGGCGCGTGGGCGACCGTGTCCAGGACCGTCGCGAGCGCGGTGACGTCGAGCGTGAACGCGTCGGGTGGTACGACGACGCCGGCGCCCTCCATGCGCGCCTTCATCCGCTCGCGCAACGCGTCGAGTCCCGGAGCCGAGCGCTCGTAGTCGGCCAGGATCTCCTCGCGAGGCACGCCGAGCGCGGCGAGCACGACCGCAGCGACGACGCCGGTCCGGTCCTTGCCCCCGCTGCACGCCAGCACGGCGGGCAGCGCCGCCGGATCGGCGAGGATGCCGACGGCACGGCGCACGGTCTCGACGCTCTCGATGGCGATGATCCGGTACATCTCGCTCATCGGGAGCCTGCCCTGCGACGCCTGCTCGCGCAGCACGGCGCCGTCGAGGATGGGCAGTTCGTGCACGGTCACGCCGAGCCACGCCTCGTCGTACCGGCCGAGCCGGTCGTGTTCCAGCGGGGACCGGAGGTCCACGACGGTGCGCACGCCCAGCTGGTGGCGCAGGTGGTCGCGGTCGGCGTCGGTGAGGTGCGTCAGGGCGTCGCTGCGGAACACCCGCCCGGCGGCGATGCGACGGCCTGTAGTGGTCTCGAGACCGCCGAGGTCCCGGAAGTTCACGAGCGAGGCGATCACCTCGCCCATCGTGGGCGCGAACGGTGTCGTCGGGATGAACGGCGGACCAACGACGTCCGAACTGCTGCCGACGCGCCGGGGCCTGGGGCCGGCCGCACCGCCTCTCGGCGCGGCCGGCCCCCGGTCGTGTGTCATGTCTGCCCTGCGTCGGTGGATCAGGCGGCGAACGGCACTTTGGTCCAGCTCAGCACGGCGGGGTCGTGCTCATCGATGGTGACCTTGATCCAGTTGTCGACGCCGGTGGACCCGTCGACCGTGATGCGGGTCAGGTTTGGAGCAGGTGTCGTGACGCCGTAGAACGCCACCCACGACGATCCGGCGGCGAGCGGCCGATCGACCGTGAAGACGTGGCTGTCGCCATTGAACAGGTACACCGGTCTGGCGAAGGCGGCCGACTCGGAAGCGATCGTCTGGACGATCGTGTTGAAGCCCGACCAGTCCTGCGGGCGCAGGAGGGCCGGCGGGATGGTGCCGTCGAACATGTCGGCCTGCAGCGACAGGACGACCGTTTTCGACTTCTCCTCCCTGGCGTGGGCGAAGGTGTCGCGGATCAGCTTGAGCGCCCCCGAGGTGCGGGTGGCCACCTCGGCGAGCTGGGCCGCCGTCGGCGCGGTCTGGCCCGTCCAGTTCACGAGGCTGTTGTTGCTGCCGACGACGTGCACGGCGGCGAAGCTGACGTCCTCGCGGTCGAAGCGGACGTTCTCGGGGAGGCCGAGCTTGGCCTGCGAGGTCACCTTCATCGTCTTGAGGCCGAGCGTCCGGCCGGCGATCGGGAAGAACAGCTGGCGGATCTTGGCCAGCCGCTCGAGCGGGTCGTAGCCCCCGTTGTTGACCCGGTGGCAGTCCGTCCACTCGTTGTCGCCGGGCGTGTACACGAGCGGGTCGGCGAACCGGTCGAAGTTCGATCGGATGAACGAGAAGTACTCGTCGGTGCACTTCGACGAGCCGCTCTTGATGTCGCCGAGGTGGGTCACGAACTGAACGTCCGGGTCGGCGTTGATCTGGTCGACGACCTTCGGGAACCTGGCGATCTGCGCGTCGCCGTACGGGATGTCGCCGATGACGGCGAACGTGTACCCGCGCTCGGCGTTGTCGTCGGCATGGGCCGGCGACGCGGCGGCGACCGTGGCGACAAGCCCGCCTGTGACGATTCCGACGGTCAGCAGCTTCCTGATCTTCATGCGTTCTCCCGCTCCTCGTGTGATGCCCGCCGTACGGCCGGAGATGCCACGGTGTCGGGTTCGGATGAACCTCGGCTGTCGTGGAGGGGGCGAACGGGTGGCTGCACGAGGAACCCCGGTGGAGCGACGGCCGAAGTTCATCGCACGGACAGGCGCACACCACGGCGGCGCCATGCCCGTAGGTCACGGTGCGGCCGTTCCCCCGTCATCCGATCCTCAGGAGGCCCCCATGTCCTCGCTCGACCACGTGTTCAATCGCCGCCAGCTGCTGGCCGGCGGCTCCGTTGCCGCCGTCGGCGCACTGCTCGCCGGTGGCGGTCGCGCCTCCGCCGCCGTGTCCCGCACGGCGCCGGCTCTGCTGCGAGCCGGTCGCCCTCAGGTGACCCACGGCGTCCAGAGCGGCGACGTCGTCGGCGAACGCGCCATCGTGTGGGCCCGCGCCGACCGCGCCTCGCGCATGTGGGTCGAGGTGGCGACGTCCGAGCGGGGCGAACGCCGGATGATCAAGGGCCCCGTGGTCGACGCCTCGTCGGCCTTCACCGGCAAGGTCGACCTCGACGACCTCCGCTCGGGCCAGCGCACGGTCTACCGGGTGCGCTTCGCCGATCTCGACGATCCGACGCTGCTGAGCGAGGTCGCCGAGGGAAGTTTCGTGACGGCGCCGCGCTCGCGCGGTCGAGACGTGCGCATCGCCTGGACCGGCGACTGCGTCGGTCAAGGTTGGGGCATCAACCCCGAGTGGGGTGGGATGCGCTGCTTCGAGACCATCCGTTCGGTGGAGCCCGATCTGTTCCTGTTCGACGGCGACACGATCTATGCCGACGGCCCGCTGAAGCCGGCGGTCACGCTGCCCGACGGCACGGTGTGGAAGAACCTCGTCGCCCCCGGCAAGGAGAAGGTCTGCGAGACGCTCGACGAGTACCGAGGTGCGTTCCTCTACAACCTGCTCGACGACAACTACCGCCGGCTCGTGTCGTCGACTGCGATGGTCTCGCAGTGGGACGACCACGAGGTCGTGAACAACTGGTATCCCGGGGAGGTGCTCGAGTACCGCCCGGAGTACGCCATCGAGAATCGGGTCGACGTGCTGGCCGCCCGGTCCAAGCAGGCGTTCCACGAGATCATGCCGACGCGTCCGAACCGCGACGAAGCCGGGCGCATGTACCGCAAGATCCCGTACGGCCCGAACGTCGACGTGTTCGTCCTGGACATGCGCACGTACCGCAGTGCCAACTCGGCCAACCTGCAGACCGAGCAGAACGCGGCGACGGCGTTCCTCGGTGAGGCGCAGATCGCCTGGCTCAAGCGGGAGTTGAAGCGGTCCGAGGCGACATGGAAGATCATCTCGGCGGACATGCCGATCGGGCTTTGGGTCACGGACTACTCGCCGGCCAACAACCCTCACCAGCCGGGCGTGCAGTGGTGGGAAGCGATCGCCAACGGCGACGACGGCGTCCCGAAGGGCCGGGAGCTCGAGATCAAGGACATCCTGACCTTCCTGAAGCGCAGCCACATCGAGAACGTCGTCTGGCTCACGGCCGATGTGCACTACTGCGCAGCTCACTACTACGACCCGGCCAAGGCGGCCTGGGGCGAGTTCGACGGCTTCTGGGAGTTCGTGGCCGGCCCGGTCAACGCCGGGACGTTCGGGCCCAACAAGATGGACACGACGTTCGGCGCCCAGGTTGTGTTCCAGAAGGCACCGCCGGCCGGCCAGGCGAACCTGCCGCCGTCGGCGGGCTACCAGTTCTTCGGTCAGATCGACGTCGACGGCACCACCGGGGCCATGACGGTGAAGCTCGTCGACGTGTACGGGACGGTGCTCTTCACGCAGGAGCTGGCACCCTCGCGTCGGCGCGGCGACGATTGAGACCGGGGATGACGTCGGGGGAGGAGCATGTG
>JANPGL010000055.1:0-14729 GCA_031423915.1 Actinomycetes bacterium
CCGCAGGCCGCGGCTGCGCAGCGCGCCGAGCAGGTCGGTCGTGTCGGTCCAGGTCTCCACGGCCTCCAGCGGGCTGCGCGGGCCGATCGGTACGGGCAACACGTAGGCGACGCGCTGTGGTCGGGTGCGTCGGGTCCGGGACCTCACGACGGGCGGCCCGCGGTGCGACGGGCCATCCGTCCGAGCCGGCGGGCCTGCAGCGTCAACGGGCCGCCGCCGTCTCCGCCGTCGGCGCGGTCGCCGGCCGCAGGTGCGACGAGCTGGCGCGTCACGTGGACGTGCTCGCCGACGCTGCGGGCGAAGGCGTGACGCCACGACCCGGTCGTGCGCTGCCGCCCGCCCCGAAGCACCCACGCCGGTTCCGCTCGGTGCAGGTGCCGTCGGGCGGCCGGGCCGAGCCGGCCTACCGATGCCGACACGAGCGCCGGGGGCAGTTCGTGCGGGCGCAGCGCGTCCACGAGCCAGACCGCAGGCCCCGACAGGCGGGGGTCGAGGCGTGACCACAGCACGGCCAGTTCCGTGCGCTCGTGCGGCTCGAGCCCGCGCAGCACGACGGCGGCGTCGACGACGTGGAGCGCGCGCACGTCGGACCGCACGACGCAGGCGGCCAGGTGCCCGATCACGTGGGCGGCGAACCCGACGGCGTCGAGGCGGTGACAGGGGGCGCCGGCCAGGTCGCCGGCTCGGGCCCGACCCGTCACGAGCGCCCCGTCGTCGACCAGGTAGTCGTGCAGGCGCTCGACCCATCCGGGGTGCACCTCGACTTTGCCGGGATGGCCGGGCGACTCGCCGTCGCGCCGGAGCGGCTCGTCGCCGGGCCACGCCAGGTACGTGTCCTCCCAACCTGCCGTGGCGACCAGGGGTAGGCCGGCGGCCAGGAGCGCGCGCCGTGCCGCGCGGCGTGCCTCGGGAGCCACGAGCAGGTCGAGGTCGGCCATCGGCCGGGCGTCGGGTGTCGGCCAGGCGCCCGCCGAGAAGACCGCGCCTTTCACCGGTACCGCAGCGACGCCGGCGGCGTCGAGTGCTCGGAGCACCTCGCCGCGGGCGACCGTGAACCGGGCGTGGCGGGCGGCCACCGCCGATCGCTGGTCGACGAGCCACGGCGCCCACGAGATCGGAAGCTCGACCCGGGTGTCGTGCGACCACGCGCCGATGGCGGCCGACAACCCCGTGCGGAACCCCGCGGCGGCGGCCCGCTCGACCGGCAACGGGGGCGGCACCGGTGGCGGCCCGCCGCGGCCCTGGCGGGCGTCGAGGAGGTCGAGGGCGAGCCCGAGCATCGCCTCGTCGTCGTGCACCTCGGTCACCGACACGGCCGCCACGGTACGGGACGTGCACTCCGGCCCCGCGCTCGCGCGGCGTCGAATGCCAGACTCCGCCGCGTGCATGTGGTCCTGGTGGTGCCCGGTGGCTTCGACCGCGGCGGACGCGACCGGGTCATCCCTGCCCTCGTGTGGCTGGCCGAGGGGTTGGCGGCCGATCACCGGGTCACCGTGGTGGCGCTCGGTCAGGATCGCACGGCGGATCGGTTCGAGCTGGCCGGGGCCACCGTGCGCACGGTGCCGGCCGAAGCGCGTGGCCCGCACCGGCTGGCGCGGATGGTGGCGCGCGGCGTGCGGGCGGTCGGGGCCGAGGGAGCGCCCGACGTCGTGCACGGGTTCTGGGCGTCGGTCAGCGGGCTCGTGGCCGTGACCGCGGCCCGTCGCCACGGCGCGCCGAGCCTGGTGCACGTGGCCGGCGGCGAGCTGGTGGCGTTCCCCGACCTGGCCTACGGCGGCGCGCTCGGGCGCGGCGGCAGACGCATCGGGCGCGCCGCGTTGGGCGGCGCCGATCGGGTCACGGTGGCCACCGGGTGGATGGCCGACCACGTGCGCGCCGGCGGGCACCGGGTCGACGCGGTGGTGCCGCTCGGCGTCGACGTCGAACGGTTCGTCCCGGGTGATCCGGCCACCACCTCGCCGCACGCGCTGGTCCACGTCGGGAGCTTGAACGGGGTGAAGGACCAGGCGACGCTGCTGCGGGCGTTCGCCCATGTTCGCCAGCGGCACCCCCTCGCTACGCTCGACGTCGTGGGCGTCGACACGATGGGCGGCGCCCACGGCCGGCTCGCCGAGCGGCTCGGCGTCGCCGACGCCGTCCACTTCGCCGGGTTCGTTCCGTCCGACCAGCTGCCAGCGCGGCTGCGCGCCGCGCGCGTCCACGTGCTGTCGTCTCGCCACGACGCGGGGCCCGTGGCGGTGCTGGAGGCTGCCGCGTGTGGGGTGCCCACCGTCGGCACGCGCGTCGGCCACGTCGCCGACCTGGCCGCGACGTCGCCGGCCGGGGCGGTGGCCGTGCCCGTCGGCGACGCCGCCGCGCTCGGCGCCGCCGTGGCCGACGTGCTCGACGATCCGGTGCGGCACGCCGCGCTGGCGTCGTCCGCGCGGGCCTTCGCCCTGGCCAACGACCGGCGCGCCACCGTGGACCGGTTCGCCGCCCTCTACGAGCAGGTGCGGGCCAGCCGCTGAAGCCGGGCGGCGGCCTCGTTGGGGTCGGTGCCCCGGTGCAGGACGAAGCACGGTCGGTCGAGGAGGTCGGCGACGAACGCCGGCGGCAGGTCGCGGCGCTCGGTCGGAAGCGCCGGTTCCCAGAAACGTTCGGCCGCCTCGGCCGCGGCGATCGGTCGAAGGCCGAGCGCGGGATCCGGGTCGAGGAACACCACGGCGTCGACGCAGGCCCGCCGCCGTCGCCGGGCGACCGGGGGCTCGATGGGGATCTTCAGGCGGTCGGCGCCGGGGTGGAGCACGGCGCAGCGGCCCGACAGCTCGGGGAAGAAGCCGAGCGCCTCCGCGACGAGGAAGAGTCGCCACGGGTAGCCCCACAGGTGGGCGGGGTCTTCGCCGGGCACGGCGTACACCCAGTCGTCCGACGCCACCCGCGCGCCGGCGCGCAGGCAGGCGTAGGTGATCGTCGACTTGCCGGCGCCCGACCGGCCGCGCAGCAGCAGGTTGCGCCCGCCGAAGGACACCAGGCCGGCGTGCACGGCGTGGAGGTGACCGGCGTTGATGAGCAACGTCGACGCCGCACCCTCCACGAACATGCGCACGGCATCGGGCACCGCGGCGAGCGAGGGTGGCATCGTCAGCTCCGCTCGGCCCGTGGTGGCGTCGGCGAGCAGGGTGGCGCCGCCGCATCGCAGCGTCAGTCGACCGGCCTCGAACGTGGCGGCGGTGACGGGCCACGCCGGGTCGTCGGCCGTGTCGGGCACCGTCCGGGCGGTCAGGCGCAGCGTGGGCCCGTCGCCCGACGGCCGGCGGGCGTAGCGGGCCAGCGCGGCGTCGGCCGCCGCCGGAACGCGGGGGTCGTCGGCGGTGATGGCGAAGCGCACACCGAACGGATGGACGGTTCGCCTGAACCCGATCGGACGGTGCACGGGCCACATCGTGCCCTTCCTACGTGGCGGCGCGCCGCAAGGTTCGCCGGCGAGCGGGAAAAATGTGGCGCTGCGCCCGCGCCTGGGGACCGGCCACGCTTGTACGGTCCGCTCCCATGGTCGACATCGTCCTGACGCACGGCTACTTCCTCGGCGAGGACGCCAACGAGCAGGCGATCATGAAGCCGTACCCGCCCCTCGGGCTGCTGTACCTGTCGGCCCACCTCAAGCGTGAGGGGTTCTCGGTCGAGGTGTTCGACACGACCTTCGCGGCCAAGGCCGACCTGACGGCCCGGCTGGAGGCGACGCCCGGCGGGGTCCTCGGCGTCTACACGAACCTGATGACGCGGTCGAACGTGGTGTGGTTGATGGGCGAGGCGCGCCGGCTGGGCTGGACCGTCGTGGCCGGCGGTCCGGAGAGCGCCAACTACCCCGTGGAGTACCTGCAGCACGGCGCCCACGTCGTGGTCGTGGGCGAGGGCGAGCAGACGTTGACCGAGGTGCTCGCCGCGCTGCGCCACCGCGGCCCGTACGCGCTCGAGGGCGTCGCCGGCGTCGTGTTCCGTGACGAGCGCGGCCGCATCGTCACCAACGAGGCGCGCGACCAGCTGCGCGACCTCGACTCGCTCGCATGGCCCGACCGCGAGGCCATCGACCTCCAGCGCTACGTCGACGTGTGGCGCGAGCACCACGGCATGGGCAGCGTCAACCTGATCACGGCGCGCGGTTGCCCCTACAAGTGCAACTGGTGCTCGCACGCCACCTACGGGCACACCCACCGGCGCCGGTCGCCGGCCGACTGCGCGGCCGAGGTGGCCCACATCGTCGAGCGGTGGGCGCCCGACCAGGTCTGGTACGCCGACGACGTGTTCACCATCAGCCACAAGTGGCTGTTCGACTACGCCGGCGAGCTGAAGCGGCGCGGCCTGCGCATCCCGTTCGAGACGATCTCTCGCGCCGACCGCATGCGCAAACCCGAGGTGCTGGCCACGCTGGCCGACATGGGGTGCTACCGCATCTGGATCGGGTCCGAGAGCGGGTCGCAGCGCATCCTCGACGCCATGCAGCGCGGCGTCACCACCGACGAGGTGCGGTGGGCAACGAAGGAGGCGCAACGCAACGGGATCGAGGTGGGCATGTTCCTCATGTGGGGCTACGAGGGCGAGACGATCGACGACATCGAGGCCACCATCGAGCACGTGAAGGCCACGAACCCCGACATCTTCTTCACGACGGTCTCGTACCCGATCAAGGGCACCGGCTACTACGCCAAGGTGTCCGACAAGCTGCGCGTCGTGGGCGACTGGGCCAGCACGACCGACCGTGACCTCCGCATCGCCGGGCGCCACTCGAAGACGTACTACGGCCACGCCGATTCCTGGTTGCGCGCCGAGGTCGAGGCGTTCCGCCTCGACGCCGTCGATCCCGCCGGCGCGTCGACGCACCGAGCCGCCGCCGTGACGGCGCGCGCCGCGCTGGTGGCCGCCGCCGACGAGGTCGAGGCGTGACGCCCCCGTGAGCGTGGCGTCGCCGTTCGAGGCCGCCGCCAGCGACTACGACGACACGTTCTCGGCCACGACGCTCGGGCGCCGCTACCGCGCCGCCGTCGACGCGTCGTTGCGATGGGCGTTCGCGTCGGGGCAGCGAATCCTCGAGCTGAACTGCGGCACGGGCGAGGACGCCGTGGTGCTGGCCGGGCGGGGTGTGCGCGTGGTCGCCACCGACGCCGCGCAGGCCATGGTCGCTGTGGCGTCGTCCAAGGTGCGCATCGCGGGCCTCGACGCGTTCGTCGAGACGCGCACGTTGGCCATCGAAGCGCTCGGCGACGAGCCGGCGGGTGCCTACGACGGCGTGCTGTCGAACTTCGGCGGCCTGAACTGCGTGGCGGACCTCGGCGCGGCGGCCGGCCAGGTCGCCCGCGTCGTGTGCCCGGGTGGCCGGGCGGTCGTGTGCGTGATGGGGCCCGTCGTGCCGTGGGAGGTGGTGTGGTTCGGGCTCCACGGCGAGCCGGCCAAGGCGGTGCGGCGGCTGCGGCGGGGCGTGGTGTGGCGCGGGCTCCCGCTGCGCTACCCGTCGGTCGGCGCGGCGGGGCGCGCCTTCCGTGCCGCCGGGTTCGCGGTGCACGCCCGACGCGGCGTCGGGGTGCTGCTGCCGCCGCCCTACACCGAGCCGTGGGCGGCACGGCACCCGCGGCTGATCGGCGCGCTCGACCGAGCGGAGCGGGCGGTCGACCGGTGGCCGGGCGCCGCCCGGGTGGCCGACCACTACGTGCTCGAGCTCGTGCGCCGATGACCGGGTGGACCCTGGCCTGCCCGTCGTGCCGCGCCGAGCTGGGTCCCGCCGACGGGGGATCGGCGTGTCGCCCGTGCGGGTGCGGCGAGTCCTTCGCCCGGACCGACCGGGTGTGGCGGTTCCTCCCGGCCACCGCACAGGCGCGCTACGAGCGGTTCCTCGCCGACTACACGATGATCCGTCGCGCCGAGGGCCGTGGGTCCGACGACCCGGCGCACTACCGCGCCCTGCCATCCGTGCCGGCGTCGGACCCGCTGGCCGGCCAGTGGCGCATGCGGGCCACCAGCTGGGCGTGCGTGCGCCGTCTGGTGCTCGACGGCACCGACGCTCTGCGGGTGCTCGACCTCGGCGCCGGTGTCGGCTGGCTGAGCCACCGTGCCGCCGAGCTCGGCCATCGGCCGCTCGCCGTCGACCTGTCGGTCGACGCCGTCGACGGGCTCGGTGCCGCCGCCCGTCACCTGAGCACCGGCTGGCCGCTCGTCCAGGCCGAGTTCGATCGGCTCCCGCTGGCCGACGAACAGGCGGACGTCACGGTGTTCAACGCCTCGCTCCACTACTCGGTCGACGTGGCCGCGACGCTGACCGAAGCGTTCCGGGTGACCCGACGCGGCGGCGCCGTGGTGGTGATGGACTCGCCGATCTACCGCCGCGCCCGCGCGGGTGACGCCATGGTGGCCGAGCGCGCCGTCGACTTCGAGCGGCGCTTCGGCACGCGCTCGGACGCGGTGGCCTCGGTGGGGTACCTGACGGACGACGGCATCGCTGCGCTCGCGTACCGGCTCGGGGTGCGCTGGCACACCGTCGTGCCCTGGTACGGGTGGCGCTGGGCCGCCCGGCCGTGGCGCGCCCGGCTGCTACGGCAGCGCGAGCGTTCTCGCTTCGCCGTCCTCGTCGCCCGGCGCGCCTGACCGGGCGACCCGTGCTCATCGCGGCAGCGGCACCGACGAGCCGACGGCGGCGCGGACGGCGTCGATCCCACGGTCGTCGAGGATCAGGTCGACGTGGCCGAGCCCGTCGACCAGGCGGACGTCGAGGTCGGGCGCCGCGGGCCGGAACTCGGCGGCGTACCGGTCGGCGTGGAACTGGTCGTCGTCGGCGCCGGCGACGAGCGAGATCGGCCGCTGGACGCGCCGCATGGCGTCAACGTGGTGGGGACAGGCGAACGTCATGGCCAGACGGAACGAGTAGTGGCCGATGGTCCACGGCTCGTCGGGGTGGACGGCGAACGAGATGGCCTCGAGCCCGTCAAAGCGGTGGACGCCGAGCCGGTTCAAGACCAGCAGGCCGACGATGCGGGGCAGGCGGGGGGCGGCCCAGCCGCCGGTGCCGCGTCGGGCCACCGGTGAAGGGAACGGCAGCGCCGGCGACAGCAGCACGAAGCGGTCGAACCGGTCGCCGAGGTCGCTCGCGGCGATGCGCAGGACGAACGCGCCACCGGCCGAGAAGCCGACGAGGACCCGCTCGGCGCCGGGGTGGGCGGCGTCGACGAGCTCCACGAGGTCGTCGAGGTCCTCGTCGAGCTGGCCGAGGTGGTCGATGTCGCCGCGTCGCCCCGAGCCGCCGTGGCCGCGCACGTCGGGCGTGTAGACGGTGCACCCGTCCGCCTGCAGCGCTACGGCCAGGCGGTGCACGACGCGGCTGTCGACCCCGCTGCCGTGGACGAGCACGACGACGGGTCCGGTGGCCCGGTCGGGCCGGTACTCGCGGTACGCGAGCGGCGTTCCGTCGCGAGCCGTCAGGAGCTGCTCGTCGGGGCGTCCGGCGAGGTCGAGGGCGCGCGGCGCCTTCGGTGCGAGCGCCGGGGCGGGGCTGAGCACCACCAGGCCGGCGAGGGTGACCGCGACGACGGCCGCCGTCAGGGGGACCAACCAGAGCACCAGGGACATCGTCGACCTCCGTAGCCGCTGAGTGACTACGGGTCATTCAACAGTGACCAGCGGTCATTTGGCAAGAGGTTCCTCGCGTCGTCGTCATGGGGCGAGCGCTTTGCGGGCCACCTCCCGGGCGGCCGACGCGATGGCGTCCCTGGTCACGGGCTCGTCGTAGATCAGCGCGTACTCGACCGTGCGCACCACACCGTGCTGCAGGAGGGCCGCGGTGAGGTCGGGGTCGACGGCGCCGAAGCCGCCGTCCGCGATGCCGGCGCGCATGCCGGTGGCGATCTGGGCGGTGAGCGCCCGTTCGCAGTTGAACAGGGCGGTCGATCCGGAGGCGGTGGCGTCCCGGGCCAGCACCCGAACCAGGTCGGCTCGTTCGAAGAAGAAGTCCACGAGCGTGTCGACGATGGCGTCGAGGAGCGCGGGCCAGCCGTCGGCCAGCCGAGCCGTTGCCACCTCGTCGATGCGGGCGATCAGCTGGGCGTAGAACCGGGCCTTGAGCGCGCCGAGGAGGTGCTCCTTCGACTCGAAGTACCGGTAGAAGTTGCCCTTGGCCACGCCCGCGTCGGCGGTGATCTCGGCCACGGTGGTGGCGTCGATGCCGCGGGCCGCGAACACCCGCTCGGCCGAGGCCAGCAGCTCCTCGGTGCGGACGTCGGCCGGCTTCACGACGCGGCGGCGGGCGGTGGGCGGCACGGCACGAAGCTACCGAGGGCCGGACCCGATCGTCGTCCGTTGCGCGCGGCGTCGGGAGGCCGGGCATGATGGAGGCGCACACGAGCCTCCGGGGGGAACGGCGATGAGCAGCCAGGTGGACGACGCGACGCAGGCGGCGGTGGCGCGCCTCGAAGCCTTCCTCGCCACCCGAGACGGTGGCGCCGGCCCGCTGCGCGTCGTCGACTACGTGCCGATCACGGGCGGCTACAGCCGCGCCATGTCGCGCTTCACGGTCGAGGACGAGCGGGGGCGCCGGGGCTACGTGATGCGGGCCGACCCGCCGCCCGGAACCTCGATCCTCGACACCGATCGCACGGTCGAGTGGACGATCCTGTCGTCGCTGTGCGCGTCGGGCTCGATCCCGATCCCCGCGGCGAGGTGGTTCGACGAGACGGGCGACGAGCTCGGCTCGCCGGCCATCATCATCGACCTGGTCGACGGGCACGGGCTGCCCGCGCTCATCGCCGAGCGTCCGGGCGACCACGCCGCGTTCGTCGCCCGCCTGGCCGACGCGGTGGCCACGGTGCACGCCTACGACACCGCCTCGCTGCCGTCGCTGATGGACCGTCCGACCGACTGGAACGCGTACCTCGACGGCTGCATCCGGCAGTGGGTCGATGCCGAGGCCGCACACGCCGAGCGGGAGCCGTTCATGCGACTGGTGGCGGCGTGGCTCGACGCCAACCGCCCGCCACCGGCGCCGCTGACGCTGGTGCACGGTGACTTCCAGGCGCCCAACGTGCTCGTGGAGGCGGCCGACGGACGCTTCCTGCTCATCGACTGGGAGCTCACCCACATCGGGGATCCACGCGAGGACCTCGGCTGGTGGTCGCTCGCCGCCACCTCGCAACCGCCCGACATCATCGCCGCCGATGCGGAGCTGTTCTTCGACCGCTACCGCGAGCGCACGGGCTTGGGCGAGGACGTCGTGAACCCCGCCACCGTGGCGTACTTCACGGTGATGAGCTCGGCCAACGTGTTCTTCAGCCTCATCCGGCAGACCTCGGCCATGACCCGCGAGGAGACGACCGCGATGGGCATCGCCTACATGACCAACGCCATGCCGTTCATGCACGGCGTGTGGATCGACGCCATGGCTCGCGCCGGTGGCTGGAAGCAGGGTGCACGATGATCACGCGACCGTCCATGTCGAGGCTGCTCGACTCCATCAAGGCCGAGCTGACCGACAAGATCATCCCGGGGCTCAGCGACCCCACGCTCGTCGTCAACGTGCAGATGATGACGGCGGTGCTCGGTGCGCTGTCCGTTCGCGTCGAGCACGAACTGGCGTGGATGCGGGAGGAGTGCGACCGCATCGAGGCGGCCGCCGAGGCGACCCTGGCGGCCGGCGCCCCGGCGCCCGCTGTGGTGGCCGCACTGGCGGCCTACCGGGACGGCCGCACCGACAGCCTTCTCGTGAGCGCGGCGCAGGCCGACTACGAGCGGGCCAGCGAGCTGCTGTCGCGGCTGGCCGAGGCGGCCTACGGCAGCGGCGACGGGGCCCGCATCGCCGCGGTCGAGGACCTGTTCGCGGCCCGACTGGCCGTCGAGCAGCAGGCCATCGGCACCTTCGTGGCCGTCGGCCGCTGACCGCGGCCGGGTCGTGCCGCACTCATGGCTCCCGGAGAGACGTGGGTGTCTCACATGGAGCCGAGAAGTCGGGCCGCAGACGAGGTCCGATCGCGGGTCGTGCCCGTGCTGCGGTCGTGATCGATCGTGCTGTCGGCGGTCGTCGCACCGTCACCGGTAGCGTCGTCCCATGGCCGCCTCGCCCGATCTCGTCCCGGAACCCGTGGCGCCGAGGCTGGCTGACGAGCTGAAGCGGATGTCGGCCGACGACCTGATCGACGACACCGACGGGCCCGAGTGGGCCGGGCTGGCGGTGCACGGGGATCTGGTCGACTGGGAGGCGGAGGATCTCCGGGTCGACGGGTGCCGGCTGGCCGGGCTCCAGCTGACGGGTGCCCGGCTCGAGGGCACCCGCCTCTCCGACGTGGTGATCGACGGCTGTGAGCTGTCGGGCGCCGTGCTGGAGGGCGCCCAGTTCCTGCGCGTCGAGCTGCGCCAGTGCCGCCTGGTGGGCGTGCGTTTCGGCGGCGCGCGCTGGCGCCACGTCCGCATCGTGGGCTGCAAGCTCGACCGGGCCACCCTCGCTCACCTCGACGCCGAATCGGTGTGGCTCGAGGGGGTGATGCTGGTGGAGGCCGACCTCCGTGATGCCCGCTTCCCCGGTGTCCGCTTCGACGCCTGCGACCTCACCGGGGCCGACGTGACCGGGGCGAGGTTCACGGGAGCCCGGTTGCACGGCTCCCACCTCGACGCCCTCACGGGCGTGCGGAGCCTGGCCGGCGCCGAGATCGACAGCGAGCAGGTCCTGGCCCTGGCGCCGCTGCTGCTGGCCCAGGCGGGCATCATCGTCACCGAGCGATGAGCGGTTCGCAACCGTGGGCCCCAGGCGGTAGCGTCTTCGAGCTATGGGTTCGTTGATCAAGAAGCGCCGTAAGCGCATGCGCAAGAAGAAGCACAAGAAGATGCTGAAGCGCACGCGGTTCCAGCGCCGCAACAAGTAGCCGCTCCGCGCGGCAGCATCCTGTCGAATGGCGTCGACCGACCGCCCGCCTACGGGCGGTCGGTGCGCGTCACGACGACCCCCGCATCGGGAAGGGCTTCGGCCAGCTCGGGATGACGGCCGGTGACGAACCAGGTGGAGCCGCTTCCCGCCAGCACCGGCGGGCGTCCGGCGGCCTCCCGGATGCGGTCGCGCCACCGCACGAGCTGCGGTTCCACCGCGAACGCGGCCGGCTCCAGGTCGTTGGCACCGTCGGCGTGCGGGCCTCCCAGCTCGTCCCAGGCCCGGTACACGGCGGGGGTCGAGCACCCGAACGGGGGCAGTACGAGCGTGTAGTCGGCCGGTTCGAACGGCAGCGGATCGACGAGCTCGCCGATGCCGCGAACCCGTGCCCGCGGCACGGCGGCGAGACAGAACGGGACGTCGGCGCCGAGGCGGGCCGCCACCGCCAGATCGGCGCACCCGGCCCAGCGCAGCACGGCCGCCGCGTCGGCCGACCCGCCGCCCAGGCCGCCGCCGGCGGGGATCCGCTTGTCGACGTGCACGGCCGCCCGGCGCCCCAGCGCCGCCAGCGCTTTGCGGATCAGGTTGCCGTCGTCGGTGGGCACCCCTGCGCCGTGAAGGCCGCCCACCGTCAGCGCGTCGCCCTCGGCGAAGGTGAGGGTGTCGACGAGGGCGAGCGTCACCATCTCGGCGTCGATCAGGTGGTAGCCGTCGGTCGGGCGGACGCCGGTGACGCGCAGCGTCACCGTGAGCTTGGCGCGGGCGGCAACGGTGGAGGCGACGGGCGGCGGCGGCATGGCGCCGTTCAGTCTGGCGCGCGCAGCGCCCGGGCCAGGGCTCCCCAGGCCACCACGTCGAGCTCCTCGGCGCGAGCCTCCGGCCGCACGCCCGCCGTCGCGAACGCCGCGGCCAGCCGCTCGGCCGGGGCGACGCCGGCCAGCGAACGGCGCAGCATCTTGCGGCGCTGTCCGAACCCGGTCCGCACGAGCGCGAACAGCTCGTCGGCGGGCACGTCGGTGACCGCGGGCTCGGGTCGCCGGGCGATGGCCACGAGCGCCGAGTCGACGTTCGGGCGGGGGAGGAACACGGTGGCCGGGACCTTGCCCGCCACCGACGCCGTCGCCCAGTAGGCGACCTTCACGCTGACGCCTCCGTAGGCCGACGAGCCGGCCGGCGCGGCGAGTCGCTCGGCCACCTCTTTCTGCACCATGACGAGCATCCGCTCGATGGCGGGCACCTCGTCGAGCAGGTCGGCGATCAGCGGGGTGGCCACGTTGTACGGGAGATTGGCCACGAGCACCCACGGGCCGGGCCCGAGCACCTCGGCCCAGTCGAGCGTCATGGCGTCGCCCTCGACGATGCGGGCCTGGTCGCCCAGCTCGTCGCGCAGCAGCTGGGCCAGACCGCGATCGATCTCGACGGCGGTGACCTCCGCGCCGGTCTCGAGCAGGGCGCGGGTGAGCGCACCCAGGCCGGCGCCGATCTCGACGACCCGGTCGCCCCGGCCGACGCCGGCGAGCCGCGCGATGCGCCGCACCGTGTTCGGGTCGACGACGAAGTTCTGCCCGAGCGCGCGCTTCGGGGCGAGCGAGCGCTCGGCGAGCCGCGCGCTGGTGTCCTTGCGGGAGAGGGTCAACCGTTCCAGGCGACGCGGACGGGCACCGGCGCCTCGACGAGGTCGGCGACGTCCTGGAACACGGTCGAGTGGAGCATGATCACGAGCCCGCTCGCGGGTGCCTGGTTGCCGGCCACGAGGCAGGTGGTCGACTTGCCGTTGTCGAGGTTCGTGACCGTCAGGACGGTGTTCAAGGGCGCCCCGGTGAACAGGCACGGCCGGCCGTTCGCCGTGAGCTGCCACGTCTGGTAGCCGGCCTTGCCCTTGGCGAACTTCGAGCCGTCGGGCGGTGAGGTGGGCACGGCGATGACGATCTCCTGCGAGGTCGTCGACCGGTCGCTCCGCCGCGTGAGGATGACGGCGTCGGCGGGCAGAGGCGTAGCGGTGTCTTCGGGGCTGGGCAGCGCGTCGGTCAACTTCCCCGACCCGCCCGGAGACGCGACGGCTGCGACGCCTGGCGTCGCCTTCCCGCTCTGGAGCAGGAACGGCAGTGCCAGGACGGTGACGGCGGTGGCCATTGCGAGCCGCCACTTGTCCGCAGGTTGAACCTTCAGCGCTCCACCTTCCCCAGAGGGGTACGACGCCGCGGTTTGCCCATGCTTCGGGCGGTGTCCGCCCGCGGTGAGTCCAAGCTATGGCTGGGGTAAACCGAACGCAACCGCGGCATTCCTAAGGGAATCCCAAGCGATCTCGGCACGGTCGCGTTGCCGCAGGTCAGCAAGGCAGGCAGCAACAAAAGACACGAAGGCTGGCTCGTTCGTCTTCCCTCGGTGCGGTACCGGGGCGAGGTAGGGCGCGTCCGTCTCGACCAGGAGGCGGTCGCCGGGCACCAGGGTGGCGGCCTCCCGCAGGGCCGTCGCCGTCTTGAACGTGACGATCCCGGAGAACGACACGTAGCCGCCCCGGTCGAGGCACCGGCGCGCCTCGTCGGGTCCGCCGGTGAAGCAGTGGAAGATGGTCCGCTCGGGGACGCCTTCGGCGTCGAGCACCTCGAAGGTGTCGTCCCAGGCGTCGCGGGTGTGGATCACCAACGGGAGCCGGCGCTCGTGGGCCAGCGCCACCTGGGCGGCGAAGGCGGCGCGCTGCACGTCCCGCGGCGAGTGGTCGTAGAAGTAGTCGAGGCCGCATTCGCCGATGGCCACCACCTTGGGCGCGTCGAGCAGATCGACGATCGAGTCGACTCCCTGCGTCGCCTCGTGCGGGTGCAGGCCGACCGTGGCCCACACGTCGTCGTGGGCCTGGGCGATGGCGATCTGACGAAGGCTGTGCTCCCGGTCGACGCCGACGGTGATCATCCGCACGACGCCGGCGGCCCGGGCCCGCTCGATCGTGGCGGTCGGGCCGCCCGGGAGCCGCTCGTCGTCGAGGTGGCAGTGGTTGTCGCAGTACCGCAGCTCGTCGCTCATCACTGGCGGGGGAACAGCGGCGCGCCCTTGGTCACGGTGAGGCCACCCGGGTAGCCGCCCCACGCCGCGGCGGCGGGGAGCCGCTGGTCCGTGACGAGCCCGGTCAACCCGATGCGTTCCCAGATGGTCTGGCACGCCGCCGGGAGCGCAGGGCTGGCCAGCACGGTGACGATGCGCAGCGCCTCGAGGGCGTCGCCGATGACGCGGTCGACGGCCGGGCCCGGCTCGGCCTTCCACGGTTCGTTCGTCTCCAGGTAGGCGTTGGTGGCCCGGATCAGCGACCAGGTGGCGTCGAGCGCCCGGTTCGGTTGCACGTTGGCCCAGGCCTGTGCCGTGGCGGCGTAGGCCTCGGCCGCCGCGTCGGCCAGCGGGCTGTCGGCCGCGGGCGCGGGCCCGACGCCGCCGCACTTCTTGCCCGCCACCGTGGCGACCCGCGAGAGCAGGTTGCCGAGGTTGTTGGCCAGGTCCGAGTTGTAGCGAGAGGTGAGGCCCTCGACGCTGAAGTCGCCGTCGGTGCCGTAGGGCGTCTCGGCCAGCACGTAGTGGCGGAAACCGTCGACGCCGAACGTGTCGATGAGGTCGAGCGGGTTCACCACGTTGCCCGAGGTCTTGCTCATCTTCTCGCCACCCACCAGCAGCCAGCCGCCGACGGCCCAGCCCCTCGGCGGCTCGATGCCGGCCGACAGCAGCATGGCGGGCCAGTACACGCAGTGGTGCCGGATGATGTCCTTGCCGATGAGGTGGTAGTCGACGGGCCACCACTTCTCGAACCGCTCCTCGTCGGTGCCGTACCCCACCGCCGACAGGTAGTTCGTGAGCGCGTCGAACCACACGTAGG
>JANPGL010000056.1:0-4257 GCA_031423915.1 Actinomycetes bacterium
TGGGTCCAGCCGGGCCGCGCCCACGTCGACGCCGAGCGACCTGATGACCTGGTCGTGGAGCGCCGACGAGCGGTGCGGTCGGCCCAGGTAGACCGTCACGAGCCGATCGGTGAGCGCCGACCAGGTCGCCGCCGGGACCACCAGGCGTTCGACCCGCACCGACGGGTACGGATCACTGGCGATGCGCAGGACGCCCCCGTGGGACGCGGCGACCTGGTCCTGCACGCCGCTCTGGAGGCCGAGGTCGACCGTCTCGAGCTCGTGGGCCGCCCGGGCGACGAGCGCCGGGTCGGCGTCGTCGCCACCCAACCGCCTCAGCGCCCCGACGAGCGCCACGGCCACCGCCGCCGACGTGCCGAGCCCGCTCCCGGGCGGCACGAGGCTGTCGACCCGGATCGCCAGCGCCGCGCCGACCGGCGCCCAGCGCGCCACGGCCGCCTCCAGCAGCGGGTGCCGCCCCGGGCCGTCGCCGCGCCGGAACACGTAACGATCACCGAAGGTGGTGGCGTCCAGCTCGACCCGACCGTCGGGTCCGTCGGACCGGCGGGCGGTCACCGTCACGGCCGGCCCGACCGCCACCGAGCACACCAGGCCCGTCCCGGCGAACCAGGTGTCGGTCCATCCGCCGGCGTCGGCCGCCCGCACGGGGGCGCGGGCGGTGACCCGGTCGGGCGGCGCTGACGGTGCCATCGGCCGACAACGTAGGCGGCGGCCGGGAACCTTCCGGGCCTGCCGTGCATCTGTCCGGTCATGATGGGGCGGGCGCTCATGACCTCCGAGACACGATGGGGACCTCCCCGAACCGCCAACGCCACCGACGGGTACCGGGCGGTGTTCCAGGAGCACCACACCCGGTTGGTCCGCTTCGCCTACCTGCTCTCGGGCGACCGGCACGCGGCCGACGACCTGGCCGCCGACGCCTTCGCCCGCGTCTTCCCGCACTGGTGCCGGGGCTCCGTCGACGACCCGGGCGCCTACCTGCGCCGCACGGTCGTCAACCTGGTGCGCGAGCGGGCCCGTCGCAGCCTCGTGCGGGACATCCGCCCGGTGGCCGAACCGGATCCCGGCCCCGTCGACGGCGTGGAGGGTCGGACGGACGAGCGGGAGCGGCTGCTCGCCGCCCTGCGCCACCTGAGCGAGGAGCAGCGGCTGGTGATCGTGCTGCGCTTCCTGCTGGCGCTGCTGCCCGCCGGCTCCAAGGGACTCACCGTC
The DNA here is from genome assembly GCA_031423915.1 of Actinomycetes bacterium. GTDB lineage: Bacteria > Actinomycetota > Acidimicrobiia > Acidimicrobiales > Ilumatobacteraceae > JANMAT01. Next base: position 1,213 of record JANPGL010000056.1, read on the forward strand.
GGCTGGGCCGACGGCACGACCTCGACCGTGGCCCCGAGCGAGATCCCCGGTGCGGGCGGTCGCGGCCTGGCGGTCGTGCCGGTGCCGCGGGGGTCCCGCGTCACCTCGCTCGCCACCGCCGCCGGCCGCGCCGATCTCGACGTGACGGGCGACCGCGACGCGCCCGTCAGCCTGCCCGGCGACGAGTCGCGCGTGACGGTCAGCGGGCCGTGACCGTGTGGGTGTCGGTACCCGAGCGCAGCACGCGGCCCGGGCGGGCGTCGGTGAACCGGTTGGCGGTGACCACCTCGGCACCGTTGACGAACACGTGCTCGATGCCCTCGGCCTCGCCGTAGACGCGACCGGCGCCGGCCGGCAGGTCGAACGCCGTGTACACGGGCGCCGGGCCCACGCGGGTCGGGTCGAGCACCACCAGGTCGGCCCAGTTGCCGGCGCGCAGCAGCCCGCGGTCGTGCAGGCCGTACAGCTTGGCCGGCGCGCCCGTGAGGTAGTGGATGGCCTCCTCGATGGGCAGCAGCTCGCGCTTGCGCACGGCCTCGCGCAGCATGGTGGTCGACATGGAGAACGAGTCGATCATGTCGAGGTGGGCGCCGGCGTCCGACGCGCCCGGCAGGGCCCGCGGGTCGCGCCACACCTTCACCCGCTCGATCCAGCTCTGGTCGTCGGTGCCGCGATCCTGCGTGGCGATGACCGTGTTGAGGTTGTCGGCCACCACGATGTCGGCCAGCGTGTCCCAGCCGGTCTTGCCCAGCTCGAGCGCGATCTCGCCGATGGGCCGGCCCACGAAGCGCTTGTAGGTGTCGGTGAAGGTCTCCAGCAGCAGGTAGGTATCCCAGTTGGCGATGCCGCGCAGCGTGCCCTCGGCCGACTGGGCGAGATCGTCCATCTTCTTCCGGCCCGCCGGGTCGCGCAGCATGGCCAGCTTCTCGTCGGGTGAGAGCGCCATCAGCTTGTCCCAGCCCGGCAGGATGTCGAGCACGAAGCCGGCCCGCATGTTCAGCCGCAGGCGGAACGTGTCGGCCAGCGTGAGGGCGACGACCTTGCCGCCGTTGGCCGCCGCGATGTCGCCGCCGGTCAGCTGGTGCTGCACGAACTCGGTGTTCACCGAGTACACCTGGACCATGTTCCAGTTGAGCGGGCGGTTGGCCACCCGGCTCATCGACGCCATCAGGTCGAACGTGTCGGGCGTGAACTCGCCCACCTGAGGGATGAACTCGAGCGTGGTGCCGGGGAACTCGCCCGTCACCGCGCACAGGGCTAACACCTCCTCGCGGGTGGCGCAGCGCGACGGCACCGGGTTGCCGAAGTGGTCGTTGTGCGATGTCGACCACGTCGACGAGAAGCCCATGCCGCCGGCGGCCAGGCCCTGACGCAGCAGCGCCTTCATCTGCTCGAGCTCGGCCTCCGTGGCGGCCCGCTCACTGGCGGCGTCATGCATGACGACGCGGCGCAGCGCCGAGTGGCCCACGAGGAACGCCGCGTTCGGCGTGAGCGTGTGGTCGAGCCGGTCGAGGAACTCGGCCGTGGTGCGCCAGTCGAACGGGACGCCGGCCTGCAGCGACTCGAGGGGCATGCCCTCGACGCGCGACAGCATGCGCATCAGGTACTCGGCGTCATCGGGGTCGTCGGTGAGCGGGGCGATCGTGAACCCGCAGTTGCCGGCGAACACGGTGGTGACCCCGTGCAGCGGGCTGGGCGACAGCGTCTGGTCCCAGAACGCCTGGGCGTCGTAGTGGGTGTGGACGTCCACGAAGCCGGGGGCGACGATCAGGTCGGTGCAGTCGACCACCTCGGCCGCCTGTTCGTCGACGACGCCGACCGCCACGATGCGGCCATCGCGCACGCCGACGTCGCCCCGGATGCCCGGGGCCCCCGTCCCGTCCACGACGATCCCGCCTTTGAGCACACGATCCAGCATCACGACCCCCTGGTGCCGTTGGTGGTTGTACGCTACAGCCAACCGTCGGGATGGGGGTCCTCGACGGGGCCGGTCTGCGTCAGCAGGTCGTTGGTGACCCCTGGTTCCCTACGAACGACGCACCGGAGTGATGCCCGTGGCCGTGCCCCTGCTCCCGACCCGACGCCTCGGTCGTCCTCCCGCGTCCGTGGGCGACCAGACGAAGGTGCGGATCCTCGACGCGGCACGTCGGATCTTCGGCGACCGCGGCTACGACGGCACGACGACCCGGCAGATCGCCGTCACGGCCGGGCTGACGACGGCGGCGATCTACCACTACTACCCCTCGAAGGCCGACCTGTACCGTGCCGCCCACGCCCAGGTGCACCTGTTCGTGTACGAGCGCTACGGCCGGGCGATCGAGGGGTGCAACGGGCTCGTCGAGGAGTTCCAGGCGGTGCTCGACGAGTCGTACGACATGAACCGCGCCGATCCGTCCCTGGCCCGCTTCCTGGTGACCGCCACCACGGACCGTCGGCGCCACCCGGAGCTGGAGCTGACGATCGACCTGCCGCCGCAGCGCGGACGCTTCCACATCGAACTGGTCGAGCGCGCCGTGGCCCGGGGCGAGATCCAGCCCGGCGACGCTCGCATGGTCACCGACACCTTGCGCACGATCCTGGGCGGCCTCGTGTACTACGCCTCGGACGACTACGAGCAGCAGGCGCGCGTGATCGAGGGCATCGTCCGCCTGCTGCGCGGCACGCTGCTCGACGCAGTGGCGCGGGTGGCGCGGGTGGCGCCCTAGCGACCGACGGGTTCAGTCCTCGGACATCTCGATGACGCGCGTCGGCTGGTGCGCACGATCGCCCCGGTGGCGGATCCAGCGCACTCCCTCGATGCCACCGGTCAAGGCGAGCGCCGCCCCGAAGGCCAGCAGGAACGCCTTCGTGTGGTTGTCCTGGAACGCCTTGCCCCCCACGAAGCCGAGCAGCGACGCGTAGGTCGACCACAGGGTGGCCGCCACCGCCACCCATCCGGCGAACCACCGGCGGCGCTGGTTCGTGATGCCACACGAGAGCGTGAGCAGGGTGCGACCGCCCGGGATGAAGCGCGCCGTGATCAGCAGCGTTCCGCCGCGCTCGACG
>JANPGL010000057.1:0-2355 GCA_031423915.1 Actinomycetes bacterium
CGTGCTTGTTCAGGTGGGTGGCGCTGGTCTGGCGCTGGTCGTGGGGGCTGAGCCGTTCACCGATGCCGCGGCGGTCCCCGTAGCCCTTCACGATCCCCCCCGCCGCCTGGCGCGCCCGGCGGCCGCCGCGCCGGTTGAGGAACACGGCGTCGGCGTCGCCGCGCCGGGCCCAGCGCAACGGCTCGAGTGCGCCACGGCCGTTGGGCGACAGCCAATCGCGCAGGGCCGCCCGGGCCGTGCGTCCGAGCGGCACGACCCGCTCCTTGGCGCCCTTGCCGAAGACCCGGGCGAGCCCCGCATCGAGGTCGAGGTCGGCGAGCGACAACCCGCACGCCTCCGAGATGCGTGCCCCGGTGCCGTAGAGCAGCTCGAGCAGCGCCCGGTTGCGTCGGTCGACGGGTTCGGTACCGACGATGGCGTCGAGCAGCGAGATCACCTCGGCCTCGGTGAGCGCCTTCGGCAACGCCGCGGGCTTGCGGGGCGGAGCGACGTGCGCGGCCGGGTCGGCCGGCGACCGACCCTCCTCGGCGCAGAAGCGGTGGAAGGTGCGCACGGCTACGAGCGAGCGCGTCACCGACGACGGCGCTGCGCCGGCGGCGCGCCGCTCCCCCACCCAGCGCTCCACATCGGGCTCGCTCACCTGCTCGACGGTGAGACCCCGCGTCGCCAGCCAGCCGACGTACGCCTGCAGGTCGCGCCGGTAGGCGGCCAGCGTGTTGGTCGAACGTCCGCGCTCCACGGCCAGCCAACCGAGGAACTCCTCCGCGGCGAGCGGCAGCTCCACGGCGGGGGCCGACGTGGCCGTCAGCGCCCCTCGCGTCGCGCCAGCAGTCGTTCGGTGAGCAGCACGCCGGTGACGGTCTTGGCGTCCGTGAGCTCGCCCCGCAGGACCGCGGCCACGGCGTCGGCCAGGGGCACGTGGCGAACGGTCATCGCTTGCTCCTCGGGGCCCTGACGATCGTGGGCCACCTCGGCCAGGTCGGTGGCCAGGAACACGTACGTCTCGGCGTTGGTGAGGCCCGAGGAGTTGTGGAAGCGGGTGAGCAGCTCGATCCGCCCGGCGCGTAGCCCGGTCTCCTCGATGAGCTCGCGCGCCGCGGTCTCCTCCGGCGGTTCGCCGTCGACGTCACGCATGCCGGCGGGGATCTCGTCCATGGCCCGGTCGAGCGCGGCGCGGTACTGGCGGACGAGCACGATCGAGGCGTTGCCCTCGGCGTCGAACACGACCGGCACCACGCCCACGGCGCCCGGCGAGCGGACGAAGGTGCGGGTGAACGGCTCGCCGTCGGGCGCACCGAACTCGCCCTCGACCAGCGACCACACGCCCCACACGTGGAGCGTGCGCTCGGCCAACGGCCGGAAGTCGCTCACCGACCCGGCCGGTCAGACCGACGCCGGCTGGCCGGCGTCGAACGGGATGTGCGGGTTGCGCCCTTCACGACGGTCGAGGGCATGGCCGATGAGCTCGCGGAACAGCGGGTGCGGGCGATCGGGTCGGCTCTTGAACTCGGGGTGGGCCTGCGTGCCGACCCAGTACGGGTGGTCGTTCAGCTCGATGAACTCGACGAGACGCTTGTCGGGCGACGTGCCCGAGCACACGAAGCCGGTGGCCTCGAAGCGGCTGCGGTACAGCGAGTTGAACTCGTAGCGGTGGCGGTGCCGCTCCGACACGACGCGCTCGCCGTACGCCTCGTGCACCTTCGTGCCGGGGGTCAGCTCGGCGTAGTACGCACCGAGCCGCATGGTGCCGCCCATGTCGGTGACCTCGCGCTGGGTCTCCATCAGGTCGATGACCGGGTGCGGGGTCGACGGGTCGAACTCGGTGGAGTTGGCGTTCAGCAGGCCGAGCACGTTGCGGGCGTACTCGATGGTCATCACCTGCATGCCGAGGCAGAGGCCGAGGCACGGGACGTCGTTCTCGCGGGCGTAGGTCGCGGCGGTGATCTTGCCCTCGATGCCGCGGATGCCGAAGCCACCCGGGATGACCATGCCGTCGAGGTCGGCCAGGCGACCGGCGGCCAGCAGACCCTCGACCTCCTCGGCCTGGACCCAGTCGATCTCCACCTTGGCGCCGTGGTGGAAGCCGGCGTGCTTCAGGCTCTCGACGACCGACAGGTAGGCGTCGGGCAGGTCGACGTACTTGCCGATCAGACCGATGCGGACCGCGCGGTCGGCCTCTTCCATGCGCTCGACCAGCTTCTCCCAGCTCGACAGGTCGGGCCGCCCGGGCAGGCGCAGGATGTCGCACACCGTGTCGTCGAGGCCCTCGTCGTGCAGCGTGAGCGGCAGCTCGTAGATGTTGCGCGTGTCGGCGGCGTTCACGACGGCCCGCTCGTCGACGTCGCACAGGTTCGA
>JANPGL010000058.1:0-3411 GCA_031423915.1 Actinomycetes bacterium
TCCCGCTGATCCACCGCACACCGATGGGAGGCCGCCGCCCGCCGGCTGATACCCGCCGCCGTGCTCAGGCCCGCATGGCGGCGGCCTGCGCCGGGTCGAGGTACTCCTCGATCCGGGTGACGCGGCCTCCCGCGCAGTGCACGTGGAGCATGGCCGGGATCGCCATCTCGGTGCCGTTCGGTGCCGTGGCCCGCAGCACGTGCTGTTGGACGAACCCGGTGTCGAGCACGATGCGCCGGATGTCGGTGTAGCGCAGACCCGAGGCGTGAGCGTGCATCCATCCGAGGGTGCGCAGGTTCTCCTCCCGGGTCTGATCGACCTGGTCGAAGTTGTGCCACACGCTCACGTCGTCGGCGTAGATGCCGCGAACCGCCTCGACGTCGCCCGCCTCGATGGCGGCGAAGATCTTCTCGGCCAGTGCGTCGATCTCTTCGGGCGTCATGGACGCGACCCTAGCGGTCGTCGCTCAGTCCGCCGACAGGCGGTCGAGGACGTTGCGCGTGACGCGCTCGACGAGCGGATCATCGCCGGCCAGGCCGTACGCCCAGTCGGTGCAACCGGTCGTGACAACGGTGCCCCCGGCCGCGCTCGTGTACGAGCCGAGCACGGCGTTGCCGTGGGCGATGCGGGCCACGTTCTCGGGCGACGCCGACCCGAACAGCGTGTGGGCGACGCCTTCGAGCTCGCCGACGGTGCGCATGGCCTGCAACCCGGTCGGGTACTCGTTCACGCCCGTGGCGGCGTCGACCGACCACAGGCGGGCGGGCGCGCTCCCCAGCACGACGAACGTGTCGGGTGAACCGTCGGCGTGGCTGGGCGCAGGAAGCCCGTCGACCATGGTGAGCTCGCACCCGTCGCACTCGTAACCGACCACGGTGTGGGCGGCGCCGAGCAGGTCGCCGTAGCGCAGGTCGGTGCCTTCGAACAGCCAGTGGCCGGGCCGCCAGATCGTGTACCCGCGCTGGCCGCGCGGTGTGCCGCCGGCGATGCGGGCATACCCGCCGCGGGAGAACGACACGCCCGTCATCGTCGTCTCGGGACGCCCGATGATGGGGTCGGACCACATCGACGTGAGCAGCGCCGGGTTCGTCTCGCGCGCCGGGTCGTGGCGCCGGGCCGCGTCCTTGTACCCCACCATCGTGTCGCCGCCGCCCTCCAGCCGGACCTGCCAGAACGACGTGTTGCCCGACAGGAACGCCACGTTGCCGCCCCGCCCGATGTACCCCTCGATCGTGTCCCGCATCGGCGACGACCAGTACTCGTCGTGCCCGACCGACAGCACCAACGCGTAGTCGTCGACGATAGAGGGACGCTCCTCGAGATCGGCGTTGATGGCGTAGTCGAGCTGGTACCCGTTGGCCTCGGCCCAGGCCACGAACGGACCCTCCCACGACGGCCAGCCGGCGCACGCCGACCACGAGCAGATCTGCTGCGCTTTCCAGTGGGCCGTCCAGGCGTCGCCACCCAGGTCGGGCTCGTCGGCCGTGACGGCGTTGCGGTGGAGGTGGGCATCGGGCCGGGCCAGGAGGCCGTGGGCGAACGGGCGGCGGAACGACACGTGGTGGCCGCCGGTGTAGAGGTTCGGCCCGCCCCAGTCGTTGTAGGCGTTCCACGTGTTCGTCGCCAGCTGCAGCAGGATGCGCGAGCGTGGCCGGTTCGCCGGCGCCCGCACCACGAACCCGGCGAGCCGCTCCACGATGGAACCGTCTGAGCGCTCGGCGCGCAGCACGGCCTCGTACCAGCCGGGCCGCCAGTCGTCGCCGACGGCGAACGTGGCGGTGGCGGGCCAGCGGGCGCCGGCCTCGGCGGCGTCGGCGGGGATGTCGTGGGGCCCGGCCGCCAGCCCCGTGATGCGGGCCACGACGTCGCGGCCGGCGCCGAGCCGGGCGATCTCGACGTCGACCGGCAGCGCCTCGTCGGCCTGACCGATGCGCCCCGAGCGGTGCGGACGCGTGGCCGCCAGGTGCAGCGCCACCTCCTCGCCCGGTTCGTACGACAGGCGGGCGGCGTAGCCCTCGACGGCGGGGAGCGGTGGGACAGCGGCCATGGACCGGACGCTACCTGTCCGTCGTCGGCGTCCCGGGCGGCTCCGGCCGGGCGACGAGCACACCAGGCCCGGCGGCTCGCCCGCGACGGCACGGTCCTCGGACGAATCGGCCGTTCGCGTCGCCGGGTTCGGGTCGGACGGCACGTCCGCGCGGCGACGGACGGTCGTACCGTGAGGTTCGAGGACGCCCACCCGACGGCGTCGGCTAACGGCCTTCGTGCGCCGGGCGCGGGCGACGAGACCAACTGAGGTGATCGTCATGACCCGGACCATGGTCGATGTCGCGGCCACACCGTGCACCGAGATCGGATCCACCGTCGAAGGGATGCGGGCCGTGTTCGCCAGCGGACGGACCCGCTCCCTGGCGTGGCGGACCGACCAGCTCGACGGGCTGGCGGCGATGCTGGTCGCCGAGGAACCGCGCCTGCTCGGGGCGTTGGCCGACGACCTGGGCAAGCCGCCGGTCGAGGCGTACCTCAGCGAGGTCGCCATCGTGCTCGGCGACATCGGGCTGGCCCGTCAGCAGCTGGCCGAGTGGGTCGCGCCCGAGGCCGTGCCCACGCCGCCCACCGTGGGGGCCGGACGTTCCGAGATCCGGCACGAACCGTACGGGGTGGCTCTGGTCATCGGCCCGTGGAACTACCCGCTGCAGCTGGTGCTGCTGCCGGTGGTGGGCGCGCTGGCCGCCGGGAACGTCGTCATCGTGAAGCCGTCGGAGCTGGCGCCCGCCACCAGCGCCGCGCTGGCCGAGCTGCTGCCCCGCTACGTCGAGGGCGTCGCCGTCGTGCAGGGCGGCGCCGAACAGACGACGGCGCTCCTCGAGGAGCACCTCGACTACGTCTTCTACACCGGTGGCGGCCACGTCGGTCGCGTGGTCATGGAGGCGGCGGCCCGCCATCTCACGCCGGTGACGCTCGAGCTGGGTGGCAAGAGCCCGGTGATCGTCGACCGCAGCGCGAACCTCGACGTCGCCGCCCACCGCATCGCCTGGGGCAAGTTCTTCAACGCCGGGCAGACGTGCATCGCCCCCGACTACGTGCTCGTCGATCGCGCCGTCGAGGCCGAGCTGATCGAGCGGCTGGTGGCGGCGACCGCCCAGTTCTACGGCGGCGATCCCCGCACCAGCGCGGACCTGGCCCGCATCGTCCACCCGCGGCACGTCGAGCGGCTCCGCGCTCTGCTCGGCAGCGGCGAGGTCGTGATCGGCGGCGTGGTGGACGACGACGAGCGCTATGTGGCGCCGACCATCCTGCGCAACGTCGGCGCCGACTCGCCCGTCATGCACGAGGAGATCTTCGGGCCGATCCTGCCCGTGCTCGCCGTCGACGGCATCGACGACGCCGTGGCGTTCGTCAACGCCCGCC
>JANPGL010000059.1:0-3906 GCA_031423915.1 Actinomycetes bacterium
TTTCCGGGGCAGGGGTCGCAGTGGGTCGGGATGGGCCGCGAGCTGTACGCGTGCGAGGGCGTGTTCCGGCGGTCGTTGGACCGGTGTGAGGCCGCGGCGGCGCGCTGGTGGGGCCCGTCGGCGCCTGCCTTGTGCGAGGTGCTGTGGGGCGAGGGTGCGGGTGCGGGGCTGCTGGACCACACGCAGTTCACGCAGCCGGCGTTGTTGGCGTTGGAGTGGTCGCTGGCCGAGCTGTGGGCGTCGTGGGGCATCGTGCCCGCCGCGGTGCTCGGGCACTCGATCGGCGAGTTCGCCGCCGCGACGGTCGCCGGCGTGTGCTCCCTGGAGGACGGAATCCGCCTCGTGGCCGAGCGCGGCCGGCTCATGGGCGAGCTCCCGGCGGGCGGCTCGATGGCGGTGTTGTTCGCGCCGGTCGACGTGGTCCAGGCGGTGCTCGCCGACCTGCCGATGGCCGAGCGCGCCGGGGTGGGCGTGGCGGCGGTGAACGGTGTGGCGCACACGGTCGTCTCGGGCGCCGACGCGGTGGTGGAGCGCGTCGTCACGGAGCTGGCGGCGCGCGGCGTGCGCACGACCCGCCTGGTGGTGTCGCACGCGTTCCACTCGCCGCTGATGGACCCGATGCTCGGGCGCTTCGGCGAGGTGGTGGCCGGGGTCGACCTGTCGATGCCGTCGCGCCGCTTCGTGTCGAACGTGTCCGGCGCCGTGGCGGGCGTGGAGCTGACCGACCCGGCGTACTGGGTGCGGCACGTCGCCGCCCCCGTGCGGTTCGCCGATGGGGTGGCGGCGCTGCGCGGGCTCGGTGTGGACGTGTTCGTCGAGGTGGGGCCGCATCCGGTGCTCACCGGCATGGCGGTCGCCGACGGGGTGGGCGAGGGTGAGACGTGGGTCGGCTCGTTGCGGCGCACCCGCGGTGAGCGCGCCCAGGTGCTCGCTGCCCTTGGTGCGGTGCATGTGGCCGGCGCCACCGTGGACTTCGCCGCGGTGGCGGCGCGCGGCGGGGACGCGCCCGCGGCGCACAAGCTGGCGCTGCCGACCTACCCGTTCCAGCGTCAGCCGCTCTGGGTCCGGGCGCGGCCGCACGCCGGCGCGGCCCGCCGAGCCGGCGCCGGCGATCACCCGCTGCTCGGTCGCCGGCTGCAGTCGCCGCTGGCGGTCGTCACCTTCGACGCGGAGCTGAGCACGGCCGAGCCGCTGCTCGGCGAGCACCGCGTGTTCGGCACGGCGATCCTGCCCGCCGCCGGTTTCGTGGAGATGGCGCTCGCCGCGGCGCGCGCCGTGCGACCGGGCGGGGCGACGGTGCTCGACGACGTCGTGATCCACGAGGCGCTCGTCGCCGACGATGATGCCGTGACCACCGTGCAGACGATCGTCGATCCCGAAGCCGGCACGGTCGCCGTCCACAGCCAGCGCCAGTCCGACGAGCCGTGGCGCCGGCACCTCACGGCCGGGACGAGCGGTGCTCATCCCGTCGCCCCACTCCCGCTCGACCTGGCCGCGGTGCGCGAGCGCTGCGGGCGCGCCGTCGGCGCCGATGAACACCTCGCTCTGCTGGAGGGCCGCGGCCTGGACCTCGGTCCGGCGCTCCGGTCCGTATCGAGCATCCGGGTGGGCGACGGCGAGGCGCTCGGCGAGCTCGCGCTGGCCGACAGCGCAGCGGCGGACGCCACCAGGTATACGGTGCACCCTGCGCTGCTCGACGGCGCCATCCAGGTGCTGGCGGCGCTCGTCGCCGACGTCGACGGCACCTACCTGCCCATCGGTGCGGACCGCGTGGTGTTGCACGCTGCGCTGGGCGCGGCCGCCTGCTCGTACGTGGTGCTGCACGCCGACCCCGCAGCCGGTCGTGCGACCCTCACGGCCGACGTCACGCTCGTCGACGACGGTGGAGCCGTGCTCCTCTCGCTCGAGGGCCTCCGCCTCGCGCGAGCCGACCGTGCTGCGCTCCTGAGGCTCGGCGCCGCCGACGAGGGCCTCTACACGGTGGTGTGGGAGCCGCTGGCGCTGCCGGCGGTGGGCGGGGCCGCGGGCGTCGGCGTCGATCCCCTGGCGGTCGCCACCGAGGCCGACCGGTGCGTCGACGAGCTCCGTCGCGGGCTCGACCTCGACGGCTTCGGTGCGCTGCTCGACGAGCTCGAGAGGTTGAGCACCGGGTACGTGGTGCGCGCACTCTTCGAGCTGGGCGTGGCGATGGAACCCGGTCGACGCTTCGACGTCGACGACCTCGGCGTCGTCGCCAAGCACCGCCGGGTGTTCGACCAGCTGCTCGGCGACCTCACGGCCGACGGCATCCTCGCCCGCGTCGGCCCGGTGTGGGAGGTGGTGCGCGATCCGGAGATCGCGGTCGACGCCGCCCTGGTGGACCGGCTGCTCGATCGGTACCCCGACGGCGCAGGCGAGCTGTCGATCGCGAGGCGGTGCGGCGAGTCGTTCGCCGCCGTGCTGCGTGGGACCGCCGATCCACTCGAGCTGCTGTTCCCCGCCGGCTCGATCGCCGATGCCGAGCGCATGTACCGGTCTCCGTTCGCCGGGTTCGCCAACGGCCTTGCGGCCGAGGCCGTCGGGTCTGCCGTGGCCGCCTGGCCCGCCGATCGGCCGCTCCGCGTGCTCGAGATCGGGGCCGGCACGGGCGGCACCACGGCCGGGGTGCTCGAACGGCTGCCGATGGACCGCGCCACGTACACCTTCACCGATGTGTCGGCGCACTTCCTGGTGCGTGCCCGCCAGCGCTTCGGCCATGTGGCGAACGTTGCCTACCGCACGCTCGACGTCGAGGGCGATCTCGACGCCCAGGGTTTCGCCGGCGAGCGCTTCGACGTGGTGATCGCCGCCAACGTGCTCCACGCCACAGCGGACCTTCGTCGCACGTTCGCCAACGTCGCCCGGCTGCTGGCGCCGGCAGGTCTCCTGGTCATGGTCGAGATGGTGCGCCCGCTGCGCTTCATCTCGCTCACGTTCGGTCTCACCGAGGGCTGGTGGCGCTTCACCGATCGCGACCTGCGCCCCGACCAGCTCCTGCTCGGGCGCGATGCCTGGCGCGGGTTCCTGGCCGAGCGGGGCTTCGCATCGCCGACCGCGCTGCCGCTCGACCCACCGGCGTCGCCGAGCGTGCTGAGCAGCCAGGCCGTGGTGCTGGCCGGTGCCCCGGCCGCCGACGGCGCGGCCGCCGCCGCAGCGGTGACGGCGTTGCCCGAGGGCCGACGCCGCTGGCTCGTGCTCGCCGACGATGACGGGGTCGGCGACGCGCTGGCCGCCGAGGTGGCCACCCGTGGCGGCGCGGTCACGGTCGTCCACGCCGACGCAGTGGGCGCGGTCCCCGGGCGACTCGCGGTGGACCAGGGCGACCGCGCCGGACTCGACCGGCTCCTCGACGGTGCCGGCGGGGTCGACGTGGTCGTCCACCTGTGGGGGATCGGCGCGGGCGTCGAAGGTGCGGGCGTCGAAGGTGCGGGCGACGACGACGTGGCTGCGACGGTGGAGGTCGAGGCGAGGGGCCTGCGCAGCGCGCTGCACCTCGTCCAGGCGTTGGTCGACGCCGGGTCGTCGGCGCGGTTGGCGTTCGTGACCCGCGGCGCGCACGCCCCGGACGGGCGGGTGCCCGACGTCCGTCAGGCGGCCCTGTGGGGCTTCGTCCGCACGGCGGCGCTCGAGCACCCGGAGCTGCACCCGCGCGGCATCGACGTGGAGCCGTCGCTGTCGCCGGCGAGCGCGGCGGTACGCCTCGTCGACGCGCTCGCGGGCTGGCCGGGCCGGACCGACGACGACCAGATGGCGCTCCGCGGCGACGGTGCGGTCGTGGCTCGCGTCGTCCGCTGGCGCGAGCCCGAGCCATCCGGGCCGGTGGAGCTGGTCGGCGCCGGCGCCGGCACCCTCGACGCCCTGGCGTGGCGGTCGACGACCCGCCGCGCG
>JANPGL010000060.1:0-4426 GCA_031423915.1 Actinomycetes bacterium
CTCGCCACGATTGTGTTGCCGATCGTCACGCTGGCGGAAGTCGCCATCGCGTCGCGGAGGTGAATTGCGACGCTGACCACCCTCATGGCCAAGCTCGGAGTCATCATTCGGACGTACTCCAAAGTCGAACTGGAGTGCGGCCAACTCGTCGGCGTTTGGCTGATAGAGATTCGCTGGCGGAGGCGCTTGATCGAGCAGCTTCATCCACGTTCCACCGGCGGCGCAGCCACAGCGATACGAGACGGCCTAACTTGCAGGCGTTGTACGACAGGTGCTCCATCCAGATGAGCCCCTTGGTGAACCCCAGGCCGAGGCCGTCGGCGAAAGCGATGAGCCGCACGTTCGTGGAGCCGGCGTCGGCGGCGTAGATCTCGACCCGGTTGACGTTGATCTTCACCTCGAAGTGGTTCAGCGCACCGGTCGCCGAGCCCTTGGTGACGCAGTCCACCGACGTGAACGGGATGTCGAAGCGCTCGTAGTTGCGCGTCACCATGACCCGGTCGATCGTGGTCCGCGTCGTACCGCACGGGTTGCCCACGCTGTCGGACGGGGCCTTGGTGTACGTGCCGGCCATCGAGAAACCGAAGCTCTGCCGGGCGTACGGCGCGTGGCCCGAGATGTCGGCGTGCGGCGAAGGCACGGGCTTGTCGGTCCACCAGAACTCGGGCCACGCCGAGTGCGGTTCCTCGGAGTCGGCGCTCACGTCGAAGACCACGGTCCCGGTACGGCCACCCGAGATGTCGAACGGCTGCTTCGGGTAGATGTTGATCGACTGCTGCTGGTGGTTGTCCCAGAACGCCTCGAGCAGCCGGCCGTTGCAGATGCGCACGTCGTTCGGGGGCAGCACCTTCTGTGGGGCACCGCACCCCACGAGCGTGGCCGGGTAGAAGTTGTTCAGCTCGCCCTGTCCGATGTTGGCGTGCGTCCCGGCCCTCGATACGCCCCACAGCACTGCGTCGAGGTCACCGGATCGCGTGGCCGGGTCGGGCTTGGCCGTGTCGAAGCCGTCGCAGAAGGCGACGGACACGGGCTGGACGGCGGTCTTGAACACACAGCCGCTACCCACCACGGCGGTCCCGGCGGGGCCGGGCGTCGTGGTGGCGGGCGTGGTCGGCGTCGTCGAAGCAGGCGGAGCCGTGGTCGCCACCGTGGTCGCGCCGGGCGGCGTCGTGGTGGGGCTGACCGACGGCGGGGTCGACGGCGCCGTCGAGGCCGGCGGGGCCGGGGTCACCGGTGGCGTCGTCGTGGCGACCGTCGGCGGTGTCGTTACGGTCGTCGTGGCCGACGTCGTCCGGGTCCGGTGGCGACGACCGCTGCGGCCCTTCGCCGACGCTTCGGTCAAGGAGACCGAACCGGGGGCGCTCGAGCCCCGTGTCGAGGAGTACTCGAGCCCGGCCGCCGTGAGCAGCACCACCGTCAGGCCCGTTCGGGCCAACAACCTCGTCCCGATCTTCATCGACCACGTCCTCGCATCAAGCCCGCCGGCGCACCGACGTGCGCAGTGCCACCACCGTGCCGGGCCCGACGGGCCGGATCAAGCGCCCTCGCCCGTTGCTGTGGCGTTCCTAACCAAGCCTTGCCCGCCCTGCCACCTGGCGCTCATCGGGGGACCGGAGCGCCGGCGATGAGGATCACGTTGACGTTCGACACGATCTGGCCCACCGACGACGTGAACTGGAGCGTGTTGGGCCCGTCCGGCACGTGATCGAGCGATACGGGCACGTCGATCGTACGCCAGCCGCGACCGTCGCTCTCCGTGGTGTACGGCCACGCTGGCGCGTACGGGTGCCCGTTGAGCGTGAAGCTGGGCACCACCGGGTCGCCCTCCGCCCACCAGTTGAACGTGACGATGGCCCCGGTCGGCGTCTGCTGGCGGAACACGGGCAGCGTCGTGAGCGTGGCGGTCTTCCCGGGTCCGACGGCGTACCCGAGGCCGAGCGAGCCGTCGCCCTGGGGCTCGTTGGCATCGGGCACGTCGAACGACAGGTCGCGATAGGTGTCGGGGCCGTCGAAGCCGACGTTGTCCCAGGCGAACGTGTGATCGCACTGGTTGTTGAACTTGCAGGCGTTGTACGACAGGTGCTCCATCCAGATGAGCCCCTTCGTGAACGTGAGCCCGAGACCATCGGCGAACGCCACGAGGCGCACGTCGAGGCTGCCCGCATCGGACGCGTAGATCTCGACGCGGTTGACGTTGACGCGCACCTCGAAGTGGTTCAGCGCGCCGGTCGCCGAGCCCTTCGTCACGCAGTCCACCGACGTGAACGGGATGTCGAAGCGCTCGTAGTTGCGCGTCACCATGACGCGATCGATCGTCGTACGCGTGGCCCCACACGGATTGCCGACGGGATCCGACGGCGCCTTCGAGAACGTGCCGGCCATCGAGAAACCGAAGCTGTGCCGGGCGTAGGGCGCGTGTCCGGAGATGTCGGCGTGGGGCGACGGCACCGGCTTGTCGGTCCACCAGAACTCGGGCCAGGCCGCGTGGGGTTCCTCGGCGTCGGCGCTCACGTCGAACACGACCGTGCCCGTACGGCCACCCGAGATGTCGAACGGCTGCTTCGGGTAGATGTTGATCGACTGCTGCTGGTGGTTGTCCCAGAACGCCTCGAGCAGACGACCGTTGCAGATGCGCACATCGTTCGGCGGCAGCACCTTCTGCGGCGCACCGCACCCCACCAGCGTCGCCGGATAGAAGTCGTTCAGCTCGCCCTGGCCGACGTTCGAGTGCGTCCCCGCCCTCGACACGCCCCACACCACCGAGTTCAGGTCCCCCGAGCGCGACGCCGGGTTGGGGTCGGCCACGTCGAACGAATCGCAGAAGGCGACGCGCACGGGGGCGTCGGCTTTGCGGAACACGCAGCTGCCCGACGAGCCCGGCAGCGGCGCAGCGGCGATGGGGTCGGCGGGCAGCACGCCCGTGACGTCGACGACCACGTGGGTGCCGCCGGCACCGGCGTAGATGCACACCTTGCCGCCGGCGCCGACCTTGGTCAGGACCGCGTTGGCCACGTCGCGCCCGACGCCGTAGTTGAGGCTCGACGCCAGCGGGCGAGGCTCCCCGCAGGGATACACGGTGAGGAAGCCGTTGCCCGTGGCGCCGGTGGCGGTCACGTTCAGCACCACCGCGCCGCTGGTGGGGGCGACGCCGCCCCGACCGCCGGCCTGGAACTGCATGCTCCCGCCGGCCGGGACGAGGCCGGTGCCGACGTACTGGTTGTCGACGGTCGACGTCCCCGGCCGGCTGTCCGCCAGCCGCGCCGGCGACAAGGGCGAGTAGGGCGAGCCCGTCGGGAAGTACCCGGTCACGTCGACGACGAGGTGGGTGGGCGCCGCCCCGGCGTAGATGCACACGGCGCCGCCCGCGCCCACCTTCGTGATGACGGCGTTCGCCACGTCGCGCCCGGCGCCGTAGTTGAGGCTCGAGGCCAGCGGTCGGGTCTCGCCGCACGGGTAGGCGGTCACGAACCCGCTTCCGGTGGCGCCCGCCGAGGTCACGTTCAGCACCACCGCCGGTGCGTCGGCCGGCACGCCACCGCGACCGCCGACCCGGAGCTGCAGCGTGCCACCGACCGCCACGACGCCGGGCGTGTTGACGCCGTCGGCCGTGGTGCCGCCGCGGGTGTCGACGAGACGGGCCGGCGTGAGCGCGGAGTACGAGGTTCCGGCCGGGAAGTACCCGGTGACGTCCCCGACGAGGTGGGTGGACGCCGCACCGGCGTACAGGCACACCTTGCCGCTGGCGCCGACCTTGGTCAGGACGGCGTTGGCCACGTCGCGCCCGGCGCCGTAGTTGAGGCTCGACGCCAGCGGACGGGGCTGTCCGCAGGGCCAGGCGGTGACGAAACCGTTGTCGGTCGCCCCGGTGGCCGTCACGTTGAGCACGACCGCCGGCGCGTCGGCCGGCACGCCCGCACGCCCCGTGACCTGGAGCTCGACCGTGGCGCCGACGGCCACGACACCGCCGCCGGCCCCTTGACCGTCGACGGTGGCCGTGCCGGGACGGGTGTCGAGGAGTCGGGCCGGCGTGAGCGCGACGTACGAGTCGGCGCCCGAGGCGGCCTGGGTCAGCGCCACCGATGCGGCGCCACCGGGCGACGCCGCACCACCGGCAGCCGACGCGCCCGCCGCGGAGCCCACGGCGACGGCGGCCACGGCATCTGTCGCCGTCCTCGCCGCGCCGGACCCACCGGCGGTGGCGTCCAGCGATACCGCCAGCCCCGCCGCGATCAACACCGTCACTGCCGCCTGCCTGATCACGCCGCGCCCTCCCGAGTTCCCGCCACCGTCACGAAACTGTAGTCGTCTCCGGGCGCCCGGTTCAGGGCGCGACGCTCATGTCGGCGAACACGGTCGGGCCTGGTGCGGCGCCGGCCTCAGACCGTCGACGCGTCCATGCGGAGGATGCCATCGGCGGGCACCGGGT
>JANPGL010000061.1:0-32287 GCA_031423915.1 Actinomycetes bacterium
CCCCGGCCCGCTCCGGGCCCGAAGTCGCCTGCGTCAGTCGAAGGCGGCGACCGGCTCGGGCGCTCCCTCGACGTTGAGCTTCGGTATCGCCTTGTCGAGCCAGCGCGGGAACCACCAGTTGCGGTCGCCGAGGAGCTCCATCGTGGCCGGGACCATGACGATGCGAACGATGGTGGCGTCGATGAACACCGCGGTGGCGAGGCCGAGGCCCATGACCTTGATGGCCCGCTCGCCGAGGGCGAAGCCGAGGAACACGCAGATCATGATGGCGGCGGCCGCGGTGATGACGCGAGCGGTCGACGCCAGGCCCTCGACGACGGCCGTGCCGTTGTCCTTGCCGTGGTCGTAGTGCTCACGGATCCGCGACAGCAGGAAGACCTCGTAGTCCATCGAGAGCCCGAACACGATGGCGAACATCATCATCGGGATCCAGGGTTCGATCGGACCTGGTTTGCCGACGCCGAGGAGGGACCCGCCCCAACCCCACTGGAACACGGCGACGATCAGGCCGTACGCCGCGCCGATGGACAGCAGGTTCATGATCACGGCCTTGAGCGGCACGAGGATGCTGCGGAAGACGGCCATGAGGAGCAGGAACGACAGCACGAGCACGACGCCGATGAACAGCGGCAGACGGGCGCCGATGAGCGAGGCGAAGTCGATGCCGCCCGCGGTGAACCCGCCCACGTAGGCGGTGGCGCCCGTGCCGGCGACGATCGGTGCGACCACGTTCTTGCGCAGGTCGTGCACGAGCTTCTCGGTGGCGACGTCCTGCGGGCCCGTGGTCGGCGTGAAGTTGATGAGGAACGCCTTGCCCGAGGGGAACGGCTGAGCGGCCGCGAAGGCCACGCCGGGCGTGGCCCGCACGGCGGTCTCGAGCTTGGCCACGACGGCGGCCGCCTCCGGCGTGGGCGCCTCGATGGCGATGAGGCCGGGGGCGTTGGAGCCGGGGCCGAACGCGGAGGCCTTGATGTCGTAGGCCTTGCGGGTGGTGTTGTCCTTGGCGTTGTTGCCCTGGTCGGAGAACCCGAGGCGAAGCGACAGCAGGGGGATGGCGGCCACCACGAGCAGGACCAGGCCGCCGATGGCGAAGGGCCACGCCCGCCGCTGCACGAGACGGCTCCACCGGTGCCAGCCCGTCTCGGTGCCAATGGGCTTGGCCGGGCCGCGGTGGATGGACCACTTGTCGACGTTGTGGCCGATGAACCCGAGCATCGCCGGGATCAGCGTGACGGCGGCGAGGACGATCACGAAGACCGGCGTCGCGCCGGCGAGCGCGATGCCGTTGATGAACGTCAGGCCCATGAGGAACATGCCGAGCATCGAGATGATCACGGTGCACCCGGCGAACACCACAGCACGGCCGGCGGTGCTGATGGCTCGAACGGTGGCGTCGTGCGGGTTCTTGCCCTCGTGGAGCTCGTCTTTGTACCGACTGACGATGAAGAGCACGTAGTCGATGCCGACGCCCAGGCCGATCATGCCGGTGATGCTGGTGACGAACGACGGCATGTCGGTGAAGAACGACCAGATGCCCACACCGGCGACGGCGATGCCGACACCCAGCGCGGCGGTGAGGATGGGCAGACCCATCGCCACGACCGACCCGAAGGCCAGCAGCAGGATGAGGATCGCGGCAAGAAGTCCGAAGGCCTCACTCGGCGGGAGCGAGAAGCCGGCGAACGGTTGACCGCCGAACTCCGTCGTGACGCCTTGGTCTCGCAGGGGCGCTGCCGTGGCCACCAGCTTGAGCGGCTCCTTGGCCAGGTCGACCCCGGGGCGGAACGTCACCTGCGCCAGGCCCACCGTTCCGTCGGGCGACACCTGGCCGGGCTGGGTCGCCGTGAAGGGGCTGGTGACCGTGGCCACGATCTGGTTCTTGGCGAATCCGTCGAGCCACGCCGTGATCTCGGCCTTCTTCGACTCGATGCCGGCATCGACCTTGAACACGATCTCACCGGCCTCGCCGTTGGACTGAGCCTTGCCCTGGGGGAACTCGCGGCTGAACACCTCGACGGCCTTGGACGACTCGGTGCCGTCACCGCTGGCCTGGGTGTCGTTGAACTTGCCGCCGAGCGCGCCCGACACGGCGAACGACGCCGGCAGCGCCAGGATCCACACCAGCAGCACGATGCGCCGATGGTTGTAGCACCACGAGGCCATGCGATCGAGAAGCGGGCGCCGTTCGGCGACGGGAGAGGTGGTCACGGGTCTCCTCCGACTGGGGGGGTCGGGCATCGGTGGTCGGGAGTCGGGTGTTCGGCCGGTGGTCGCGCACCGAGGCGCGGGAACCGAAGTCAGAGGGGAGGCTACCGGCGCACGACGACGGTCGGCCTCCTGATTGGGATGTGACGGTCGCCTAGGGTCGGCCGGATGTCGTGTCGCGTCTCCCACACCACCTTCGACTGCCTCGATGCCTACGCGCTCTCGGCCTGGTGGAAGGGCGTCCTGGGATACATCGAGGACGAGGGCGATCGGAACGAGCCGGGTGACGAGGAGTGCATGATCGTCAGCCCGTCGAACGGGCACCGCCTGCTGTTCATCGAGGTGCCCGAGGGGAAGGTCGGCAAGAACCGAGCGCACCTCGACCTCGTGCCCACCGACCGCCGGCGCGATGCGGAGGTCGATCGACTCATCGCCTTGGGGGCAACGACGCTCGCCGATCATCGACACCCGGACGGGACGGGATGGGTCACGCTCGGCGACCCGGAGGGCAACGAGTTCTGCGTGGTGCGCAGCGACGAGGAGCGCGCCGCCGCGGGGTGACCGCTCCCACGATCTCCCCGCAACGCTGGGGTCAGGCGGTGACGCCGCCGTCGACGATGTGTTCGCTCCCGGTGACGTACGACGAATCGTCGGACGCCAGGTAGAGGACGACCGTGGCCACCTCCGACGCGTCGGCCGGGCGCCGCATCGGCACACCCCGCATGAGCTTCTCGCGGGGCGGTCCGAGCTCGTCGAGCATCACCGTGTCGATCATGCCCGGGTGCACGCTGTTCACCCGGATGCCGTACTTGGCCAGCTCGCGCGCCGCCGTCTTCGTCATGCCTCGCACCGCCCACTTGCTGGCGCCGTAGGCGATGGCGCCCCCCGAACCCTGCATCCCGGCGATGGAGGAGATGTTGACGATCGAACCCGATCGCTGCTCGACCATCTGGCGCGCCGCGGCCCGCATGCCGTACATCACGCCGGTGGCGTTCACGCGCAGCACGAGGTCCCAGTCATCGAGCGAGCCGTCGAGCAACGAACCGTTTCGGAAGATGCCAGCGTTGTTGACCAGCACGTCGAGCCGGCCGTGCGCCGCCACGATGTCGGCCACCACGGCCTCCCACCGGGCCAGGTCGGTCACGTCGAGATGGTGGTACGTCGCGGCCGGACCGATCGAGGACGCCACCTCCCTGCCCAGGTCGTCGAGCACGTCGGCGACCGCCACCGTCGCCCCCTCGGCCGCGAACAGGCGGGCCTCGGCCTCGCCCTGCCCCCTCGCCGCCCCCGACACCAGCACGACCTTGCCGTCCATTCTCCCCATGGCGCCGACCGTACCCGGCGCGAAGGGCCAGCTCGGCACGGCCCGGCCGCGACCGTGACGGAGGCTGTGCTAGCAAGATCCGATCGTGGGTGAGCAAGGTCGGACGGCGAAGCCGCCACGCAAGGACGGCCGACCGGCCGCGGCTGGCGAGTCGTCGACCGCCAAGCGGCGCGCCGCCTGGGTCGTCGCCGTCGCCGTCGGCGCCGTCACGTTGGCGGTGGCGGCGCGCTCCCCCGAATCCCGTCAGGCCGCCGTCGACAGGACCGGGCCGGGCACGACGGCGCCTCCTCCTGCCCCGCCGGCGGCGACCGCGTCCGCCTCCACCTCCGCCTCCACGACGCCCCCGGCGACCGCGATCGTGGCGGCGACGACCTCGACCACGGGCACCTCGGCGACGCCGACGACCAGCGAACCCGCGACGACGCTGCCTCCGGCCACGACCGAACCCGCGACGTCGCCAGCGCCCACCACCGCCGTTCCGGCGACCACGACCCGGCCGACGCCGGCCGTCAGCGGCGCCGAGGTCGACGGGGTGACCCTGGCCTCGCTGCCGAGCGACCTGATCCTCCCCACCAGCGAGGCCACGCTCGAGGCCCACACCAACCCGATCAACGGCCGCAGGAGCCTCGCCCGGCCGACGGATCGTGCGCCCTTCGGGTGCACCGTCGATCCCGGTGCCCCGCTGCCCTGCCTGCTCGGCGCGCTGGACGGACTGGGCTTCGACGTCGGCGGCCCCGACGAGGCCTCTCGGGCCCGCCACGTGCGCCAGGCCGTGGCCGCGGTCCAACTCGACGCCGAACAACGCGCCACGGGCCGACCGGACCAGGCCCTGTACGAGTACCTCGGCGTGTGGCCGGGAACGGAGGACCTCGGCGCGTCCGAGGTCCGCCGGCTGGGAACCTCGGCGCAGGGCCGGCCGATCGTGGCCCGGCGGTACGGCAGCGGGCCCCGGGTCGTCCTGCTCGTAGCCCAGACCCACGGCGACGAAGAGGCCGGGTTACGTGTGGCGCTCCGCACCGCCCACCAGAGGGTTCCGGCCGGGGTGACGCTGTGGATCGTCCCGACCGTCAACCCCGACGGGCTGGCCAACGACACCCGGTTCCTGGCCAACGGTGCCGACCCCAACCGCAAGTCCCCCGTCCAACCCGAGCAGCGCGCGGTCCACGACTTCGCCGTGGCCGTCGCGCCGGTGCTGGACGTCTACTACCACCAGAACTACGGCTGGGTCGGCGGCTCCGGCGCGTCGATGGACCCGGCCGCCCGGTACCACGCCCTCACCGGACTCGGGCCGCTGTACAAGAGCGGAGACTGCAGGGTCGGCTTCCTGTGGTGCCCCATCGACGACGCCGTCGGGTCCTCGTCGATCCTCGTGGAGCTGCCCGACGTGGTCACCCCGGCCGAGGTGCGCGTCCACGCCGACGCGCTCCTCGCCGTCGCCGCCGGCTGAGCGGCGACCGTCACACGTGGCAGTGGCCGGCGTGGCCACCGCGTTCGGGCGGCACATCGAGTGCGGGGTTGTGGGCGAAGAAGCCCACGGGCTCCATCACGAAGCCCGTGCGCGCCGTCGGCATGACCGGCCAGTCCTCGGGCCGCACGACGTGGTCGACGCCGCAGGTGAGCCACAGCACGACATCGGCGTCCACCAGCGGGCGGTCCGCCGCCGCCCACCCCGGGAGGCCGGCACCGCCCGGGTGCTGGTTCGGGTACGGACCGGCGGCCCGCAGCTCGTGCTCGTCGTAGGCCGTGACCCACAGGTGGTGCCGGGCGAACCCGGCGCGAGCGGCCACCGCGCTGCCCGGCGCGGCGAGCAACAAGGGTGAGGCGCCGGGCAGGATCTTGTAGCCGACCGGCGCGCCCGTGGCTCCGAGCACGGACGGGTTGCGCACCACCCACGCTCGCCCGGCGAGCGGGTCGGCGATTCGCCGGGCCATGCCCTCCGCGGTGAGCGGCGTGTGCCGGGTGGCCATCGCCGTGCCGGTCGGGTTGGCGGGACCGACGGGAAGGGCCTCGAGATCGACCTCCTCGACCGTGTTGCCCGGACCGTCGACGTCGAGGTCGAGACGGAACGAGAACAGGTGCTGGTGGTGCGGCGCGCTCACACCGTCGGCCATCAGCGTTCCGTGCGCCGGCGACGAGCCCGGCGCGACCGCCGAGGCGAGCGGCACGCCGGTCAGTCGCACCTCGGCCTCGATCGTGCCGTCCTGGTGGAAGCTCCAGTAGAAGCCGTAGTCGTAGTTGCCGAGGTTCGTCCACGAGCTCACGACGAAACGGCGGCGCCGGCGCACGGCCGTCGTGTCGGTTCGGCTGTCGTAGTGGCGCCAGAGCACGCCGTCGTCCTCCTCGTGGAGGCACACGGCGTTGGCGATGGTGGTCGGCGTCCCGTCGGCGTCGACCATGTGGGCGTCGAGGTAGCGGATCTCGCCGAGGCAGTCGCACCCCAGGGTGAGCGACGTGGCGTTGCGACCCAGGCCCACCTCGCCGGCGTCGAACACGTGGCGCCACGCGTGCATGGCGGTGGGGTCACCGTACGGCACCACCATCTCCGAGACCGAGGCGCGCCACAGCACCGATCGGGCCGTGCCGGTGACGGGGTCGTGGTAGCGCACGTCGCGCAGCACGAGCCCCTCGAGGGGGTGGAACCCGCACACCATCTCCCATCGCTGCCAGCGCAACACGTAGCCGTCGACGGTGAACCCGGGCCCGTCGGGTTGGGTGATCGACAGCGCCGCCACGTCGGTGCGCAACGGGCGGTCTTCGGAAACGATCGGGAACGGGTCGGCGGGCACGGGCACGACGCCCGCGTCGATCAGCTCGACCACTTCCCCCGTGACGCGATCGGCGACGGCGATGAGCCCTTCGACCGGCCGCGCCCAGGCGGTGTCGCGATCGAGATCACGCACGAAGAACGTGACGCGCCCGAGCCGCCGCGAGCGCGCGCCCCAGCGTTCCTCGGCCGGGCCGAGCGGCCACGGCTCCAGGTGGAGCCGGGCGTGATCGTCCAGCCCCCGGACGGCCAGCGCGGCGGCGACGCGGGCGTCGGACAGCACCCGCGCCGCGCCGGTCCACTCCTCGTAGAGGACGGGGCCGTGCAGCCCGTCGAGCGCGTCGGCCCGCTCGATGCGGCGGGCGTCGAGATCGACGACCGCCTCGTGGGTCACGCCGGTGGCGCGATCGACGACCACGCATTCGGCGCGGCGCGGCGGCGTGGACCCGGCGAGGAGCGCCGCCTTGTCGGGTTCGGCCAGCGCCACCCACGCGAAGCGCGGATCGGTGCCGACCGCGCCCGCCGCCGTCAGGACGGCCACCGCAGCGGCGATCTCGTCGGACGACAGCGGCGCCAGCGGGTGCGGGCTCATCGCGCCCCCGCCCGCGCGTCGCCGCTCAGACTCCGGACGGCGCGCCGAGCATGCGGGTGAGCGCCCGCTTGGCGCTGTCCTCCACGAGCGAGGCACTCGTGTCGATGTGCTTGCGCATGCGGGCGCGCGCCCGCTCGGCGTCGCCCTTCTCCACGGTTCGCAGTATCTGCAGGTGCTCCCGGATGGTGTCGGCCACGTGACCCGGCACGAGGAACGCACCGCAGCGGGCCAGACGGATGCGATCGTTGATCGACGCCAGCACGTCGACCAGCGCCGGGTTCTTCCCGACCGCCGCCAACGTCAGGTGGAAGTCCTCTTCGACGAACACGAAGTCGGGGTCGGCGCCCTCGCCCTCGGGGGGCGGCGTCATGGTGCGCCACGTTCGCCCCAGGTCCTTCAACAGCCCGTGGTCGCGATCGTCGGCACACGCCAGCTGCATCGACAGGTCTTCCAGCTGCACCCTGATCTGGTACAGGTTGCGCAGGTGCGACACCTCGGGGGCGCGCGGTCGGTAGCTGCCGCTCTCGTCGACGGTCACCAGGTCCTCGCGCTCCAGGAGCCGCAGCGCTTCGCGCACGGGCGTCCGACTCACGCCCAGCTGGGCGGCCAGCCGGGCCTCGGCCAGACGCTCCCACAACGAGAAGTTGCCCAGCAGGAGCTGTCGGCGCAGGTCGCGGCGCGTCCGTTCGACCAGGCTCGGCCCGTCGTTCGGTTCCCGCGTCGGTGTGAGTGTCGAAGCCACCGTTCCTCCAGCCTACCGACGCGCAGCCGCGCCGCGGGATGTGCTCAGCCATACGCACCGCCTCGGGCGGCCGCGACCCCGCTGCGACCGGCCGCCACCTCGGCGGCCGCCTCGGTCATGTCCGCCAGGAACGCGTCGACGAAGGCGTCGCTCAACCGGTCGACCAGCAGCTGCAGCATCGGCTCGGGGGCCACGAGCCGCATGATCAGCCAACCCCGAGCCTCCATGGCGTCACCGAGCGCCATCGTGTCGATGCCCACCCCGCCGAGGATGACCATGCCGAGGTCGGTCGAGCGGGTTCGCAGCCGCGGTTGGGCGTCGATGCCGGCCACCAGGCGATCGCGCACGTCCATGGTCTGGCGGGCCAGTTCGGTGAGACCGTCCCGGCCGAGGTATCGCAGCACGGCCCACGCCGCCGCCACCGACGCACCCGGCCGTGAGCCGGCCGGTGTGGCGGTGGCGTAGCTGCCGCAGTCCCACGGCACCGGCGGCGGTGGGGCCCACGCCGCCAGCTCCGCCGAGGCGAACAGGACCGACGAACACGGCTTGGCCGCGTATCCCCACTTGTGGAGATCGGCCGACAGCGAGCAGACGCCCGGGACCGACAGGTCGTACGGCGGGATGGGCCAGCCGGCGGCCTGCACGAACGGCGCCAGGTAGCCGCCGACGCACGCGTCGGTGTGGAACCACAGGTCGCGCGAGGCGGCGAGCGCGGCGAGCGACACGATGTCGTCGAATCGGTGGTGCGGCCACTGGGGCGCCGAGCCGCACAGGGCGATGGTCGCCGACGTGATGGCCGCCTCCATCGCCGAGACGTCGGCGCGCAGATCGGGGCCCGGCGCCACGGTGACGAGCTTCAGCCCCAGGTAGTGGCAGGCCTTCGTGAACGCCGGGTGGATGGTGTCGGGGGCCACCACCTCGAACGGCTCGGCGTAGGTGCCGCGGGCGACGGCCCGCTGACGCGCCCCGTGCAACGCCGTGAAGATGCTCTCGCTCCCGCCGAGCGTGATGAACCCGTGGCCGTCGGGTCCGCCGTTGATGTCGAGGCCCATGCGCACGAGGTCGCGCTCGATGGCGGCCAGCGAGGGCAGCGCGGCACCGAACACCGAGTTGTGCGTCAGGAAGCGACCGAACGCATGCCGGATCAGGCCCTGCAGCTGTTCGTCGACCTCGAGCGAGTAGCTCGCCGGCCCTGCCCGCAGCGGCTCGTGGTCGCGGGCGGCCGCGTCGAGCGCGGCCTCGATGTCGGCGCGGGGCAGCCCGTGGTCGGGGAACACACCGGGCGGCGGGAGCTCGGGGAGGTCGAAGGTCGTCATGCGAAGAGCTCCTTGGTCGTGCGGGTGCGGGCGACGGGTCGGGCGTCGTGGACGACGAGCCAGCGGGCGGCCTGATGGCGCAACGCGGTGTCGGCGTCGGGGGCGTCGAACACCACCAGGTCGGCGAGCGCGCCGGGTACCACGCCGTGCGGGCCCGGGAGGCGGAGCGCGGCGGCCGGATGGGTGGTTCCCAGGTCGAGCACGTGGGTGTCGCCGAGCCGCGGTGCGCCGAACCCGCGGGCCACGCTGGCGAGCAACCCGTCGCGCAGCAGGTCGCCCTCGCCGAACGGGTGGAACGCGTCAGCCAGGTGCCCGCCGGCGTACGAGAGTCGGACGCCCGCGCGCAGCAGCGACGCCCAGTCGGCGGTGGCCTCGGCGATCGTGGCGAGCGGCTCGTCGACCCACCCGTGGGCGGCGTACAGCTCGGCGCCGGGCACGACGGTGAGCGAGAGGTCGTGGGCCAGCAGCAGTTCGGCGACGGCGCGGCGACCCTCGGGCGCCAGCAGGCCGTGAGCGGTGAGATGAGCGACGGTGACGCGGCCCTGCCAGCCGGTCTCCGCGGTGAGACGGGCCACGGTCGACACGTCCCACTCGTCGAGCGGGGTCTCGGCGGTCGAGTCGAAGTCGAGGTGGAGGTCGAGGTCGACGTCGTGCTCGACGGCGAGCTCGAAGCAGGCCCGGTAGTGGGTCGCCGAGTCGACGGCGCGGTCGAAGCCATGGGCGCCGCCCATGACGTCGGCGCCCGCCGCCAGCGCGGCGCGGACCACCTCGCCTGCGGCGGGATTCCCCACCACGCCCTCCTGCGGGAACACGACGACCTGCAGCCGCAGGTAGGGCGCGCACTCGGTGCGCAACGTCAGGGCGGCCTCGGCGTGGGCGAGTCCGATCACGTCGTCGACATCGATCTGGGCCCGGAGCGTGCCCGTGCCCGCCAGCGCCGCCGCCTGGACGGCACGGCGCATGCGGTCGGCCACGTCGCCGGCGCCCGCCGCCTTGGCCGCGCGCAGCTCGTCGAAGAACGGGCCGGCGACCTTGCCGCGGAAGTCCGGCCGCTCCCACAGGTAGCTCTTGTCGAGGTGCACGTGCCCGTCGACGAACGCCGCGGTCACGAGCCGCCCCTCCGCGTCGACCACTTCCGCCTGGTCGGTCGGCGCTGCGCCGACCGGGTCGACGCGGCCGATGCGCCCATCGGCACACGTCACGTCCCACGCGCCGGGGACGTCGAGCAGGCGCACGTCGCGCAGGACCAGCGAGGCGGTGCTCACCAGCGCGACACCAGGTGCGCCAAGGTGTCGGCCACGGTGGTGAGGTCGGCCAGAGGCACGAACTCGTCGACGGTGTGGGCGATGTCCGACGAGCCCGGGCCGAACACCGTGCAGCGATCGCTGCCCGTGAGCGCGGCGATCATCGAGGCATCCGTGTAGGCCTCGTGACCGTCACCGCCGCCCGAGGGCAACGGCCGGCCGGTCACCGCCTGGAACGACGTCCGCAAGCCGGTGACCAGCGCGGCCTGCTCGCTGGCCCGCACGGGCGGGCGCGACGCGCCCAGCGCGGCGAGGTCGTACGTTGCGCCCTCGAACTGGCGGACCGCGCCGGCCACCGCCTCGTCGACCACCAGCAGGATGTCGTCGGGCGTGAGCGGGGGCACCAGGCGGAGATCGAACGCCGCGGTGCTCGTGCCCGGCACCACGTTCGTGGCCACGCCGCCGTGCAGGGTGCCGCACGTGACCCGCGGCGGCCCGAGGAGCTCGTCGTCGATGCCGAGACCGGCGATGGTCGCCTTCACGCGGTCGATGACGCGGGCCATCACGTGGTTGGCGTCGATGCCCAGGTGAGCCCGGCCCGCGTGGCACTGCCGCCCCTTCACCGTCACCTCGATCCATCGCACGCCGACCTGGGCGATGCGGAGCCGGCAGTCGGTCGGCTCCAAGGCCAGCACGCTGTCACGCTCGCCCACGAGTCCCTCGTGCACCAACGCATGGGCGCCCTTCATGTGGGCCGCCTCCTCGTCGACCGTGCAACACAGCACCACGTCGCCGCGCGGCGCCGGGCCTGCGGCCAACCGCTCGAGCAGGTCGATGGCGATGGCCAGACCGGCCTTCATGTCGCACGATCCCCGGCCGTACAGGCGGCCGTCGTGGATCTCGCCGCCCAGTGGCGCACGCGACCAGTTCGGCCCGAACGGCACGGTGTCGAGGTGGGCGAGCAGCACGAGGCGCGGGGATTCGCCGGTGCCCGACACCCCGGTCACGAGGTTGTCCCGGCCCGGTTCGACCGTGTGCACACCGACGGGCAGGCCCGCACGCCCGAGGCGGTCGCGCACCCAGGCGGCGCACTCGCCCTCCAACGGCCCCGGGTTCTGGCTGTCGATGGCCACGAGCGCGGCCGTGTCGGCCAGCAGCAGACCCAGGTCCGCGCTCACGCCGTCACCGCCCCGTACAGCCGCAGCAGCGCAGCGAGCGTGCCCCCTTCGACCTTGGCCCGGTCGACGGGGTCGGGGATGGCCCGGGCGATCTTCAGCCGCTCCAGGTCCATGTGGCTCGCCGGCCAGTCGGTGCCCATCACCAGCTTGTCGGGGCCGAGCTTCTGGTACGCCGTCTTCACCTCGAGCAGCTGCGTCGACGACGTCTCCAGGTAGATGTTCGGCGTGCGCGACGCCACCAGGATGGCCTCGGTGGTGTTCCACACGGTGCCCATGTGGGCGATGAGCGTCGGCACGCCCGGGAAGCCGCGGGCGATCTCCTCCATGCCGAGCGGCGCGCAGAACGCGTCGTCGAGCGCATTGAACAGCACGGCCAGACCGAGCCGCTCGCACGCGGCGAAGATCGGGTCGAGCAGACCGTGGTCGCACACGTGGTACCCGTGCATCGTCGGGTGCAGCTTCACACCCACCAGGCCGATCTCGGCCGAGCGCTCCACCTCGGCCACGGCGTCGGCCTGGCGCGGGTCGACCACGGAGAAGCCGAAGATGCGCGTCGGGTAGCGACGCACGCAGTCGGCGATGTAGTCGTTGTCGGGCAGCTGGCCGAGCGAGGTGGCCATGGCCATGTCGACGCCGCCGGCGTCCATGACCTCGATGAGGCGCTCGACGCCGAACTCGTCGCCGCCGAGGAAGTCCGACGCGTTGTCGACGACCCAGGTGTTGTTGTAGGCGTCGACGATCATCGCGACCCCTCCGTCACCGACAGGCCGAGCAGCGCGGCCAGGTTGCCGCCGGTGACCTTGGCCCGATCGGCCTCGTCGGGGATGGCCTTGCGCAGCTTCAGCAGCTCGAGCTCGAAGTCGAAGCACGGCCAGTCGGTGCCCATGACGATCTTGTCGGGGCCGACCTTGCGGTACATCGTCTCCACGTCGATGAGCTGCGTGGCCGACGTCTCCAGGTACATGTTCGGCGTGCGCGACGCCACGAGGATGGCCTCCATCACGTTCCAGATCACGCCGGAGTGGGCGATCAGCGTGGGCACCGTGGGGAAGTTGCGGGCGATCTCCTCGATCGACAGTGGCGCACAGAACGGGTCGTCGAGTGCGTTCACCAGCACGACCAGGCCGAGCTGGGCCGCCAGGTCGAACACCGGGTCGAGCAGGCCGTGGTCACACACGTGGTAGCCGTGCATCGTCGGGTGGAGCTTCAGCGCGCGCATGCCCGGCTCGGCGGCGAACGCCCGGATCGAATCGAGCGCGTCGGGCTTGCGGGGGTCGGCCTGACCCATGCCGACGAACCGGTCGGGGTAGGCCTTGCAGGCCTGCACCAGGTAGTCGTTGTCCATCAGCTGGCCGAGACCGGTGATGACGGCCATGTCCACCCCTTGGGCGTCCATCACCGCCAGCAGGGCCTCGGCCGTGCGCGGCGTGTGGGTGAGGTAGTCGGACGAGCCGGCCGTCCCCCACACGCAGTTGTAGGCATCGATGATCACGGGAGTCCTCCTGGTTTGTCGATGTCGTCAGCGCCCGCCGCCGTAGGCGGCGCGGCGCGGGTCGGCGCCCGCGTCGAGCGAACCGTCGGCGTGCCGGCGCACGAGCGCCACGCTGCCGGCGTCGAACTCCCAGTCGGGCCAGTCCTCCACGCGGTGGCCGCGGCGCTCCAGCTCGGCGCGCTCCGACTCGGCGATCCGCCCTTCCACGCACAGCTGTCCCTCCACCGTGCCGTGCGGGTGGAAGGAGTTGGGGAAGGTCGACGCGCACACGCGTGGGGCCTCCACCGCCTGTTGCGCCGTCATGCCGTGGTCGACGGCGTGCAGCAGCACCTGCAACTGGGCCTGCCCGATGACGTCGCCACCCGGGCAGGACAGCGCCCACGAGCTGCCGTCGTCGCCGACGGCGATCAGCGGCGCCGGCGTGATGCGGGGTCGGGCGCCGGGGCGCAGCGCGGCGGGGTGCGCCGGGTCGAGCCGGCTCTGCACGCCCCGGGCCGACACGGCGAATCCGAGCTCGGGCACCACCGGCGCCAGGGCCAGGGTGTCGCTCGGTGCCACGGTGCACGCGTTCCCAGCCGCGTCGACGACCGTCACGTGGGTGGTGGAGCGGACGGCGTCGCCACCCGCACCGAGGCCAGCCAGGTTGGGCAGCGATCGCTCGGGGTGGATGCGGGAGGCCAGCCCGGCGGCGTGTTCGTCGGACAGCAAGCGATCGAGCGGCACGTCGACGAACGCCGGGTCGCCGTAGTAGCGCTCGCGGTCGGCGGCCGCGAGCGTGACCGCCTCCGTGACGAGGTGGAGCAGGCTGGCGGATCCCGGCGCCAGCTTCCGCACGTCGAAGCGCTCGAGCACGGCGAGCGCTTGGAGGACCATCGGACCCTGCGTCCACGTCGGGTTGCTGTGCACGGTGAGGTGGCGGTAGCGCCGGGAGGGCGCGGCCACCACCTCCGCTCGGTACCGGGCCAGATCGTCGAGGGTGAGGAAGCCGCCGTTGGCCGTGACGAACGCGACCATCGCCTCGGCGAGCGGCCCCCGGTAGAAGGCCCGGCGCACGGCCTCGAGCCCTGCGAGCCGGTCGGCACCGGCGGCGCGGTCGGCATCGGCCAGCGAACGCAGCACCGCCGCCAGCTGCGGTTGCCGCAGCACGGCGCCCGCGGCCGGCGGTTCGCCGCCCGGCCAGTACACGTCCACCGTTGACGGCCACTGCCGGAACACCTGCCCGAAGAACGCGAGGCCGGCCGCCACGACGGCGTCGACCACGAACCCGTCGTCGGCGAACTCGACCGCCCACCGGGCCACGTCCGCGAAGCGCCAGGTGCCGCCGTGCTCCAACGCCGCCAGACACGTGGCCATCGCGGCGGGCACCACGGTCGGGCCGCAACCCGGCGCCATCACCGTGCCGTGGCGAGCCACATAGGTGTCGATCGAGGCGGTGGCGCTCCACGGTCCCACCCCACCGACGCTCAGCACGGCGCCGTCGGCGGCGCGGCGCAGCAGGAGGGGCGCGATGCCGCCAAGGCTGCACATGTCGGCCTCGACCACCTGCACCACGAGGCCGGCGGCCACCGCAGCGTCGACAGCGTTGCCGCCCGCCTCCAGCACGCAGACCGCGGCATGGGTGGCGAGCGGGTGCCCGGTGACGGCGAGGCCGCGGCGCCCGTGAAGCGTGGGGCGCGTGCTCTCGGGCGCCGGGAACACCGACGGCCCGGCCGGGCGGACGGCGCTCACGCGTCGGTCCCTCGGGCCCACGCCACCAGCCGATGCTCTACGAGCTGGGCCACCGCGAACACCGTGAGCGAGAGGCCCGATGCCACCACCACCACGGCCCACAGCAGCGGGTTGTCGCGCAGCGCGGCGGCGTTGGTCAGCAGGTAGCCCAGACCCTGTTGGCCCGTCAGCCACTCGGCCAGCATGGCGCCGAGGACGGCGACGGCCGCTGCGCTGCGCAGGCCGGCACACAGGTACGGCACTGTCACCGGGAACCGCGCGTACCGGAAGAGCTGCAGGCGCGACGCGCCCGACACCCGGAACAGCTCGCGCATCTCGGCCGACAGCGCCCGTAGACCACGCGCCACGTTCACCAGGATCGGGAAGAAGCTGACCACGGTGACGCACACGACGCTGGTCGTGAAGCCACGTCCGACGATCAGGGTGATGAGCGGCGCCACCGCCACGATCGGGATGCTCCGCAGGGTGATGGCGAGCGGCAGCAGGGCCCGCTCGGCCGCGGGAGACGTGACGAACACGCTCGCCAGCGCCACGGCCAGCACGGTGGCCGTGACGAGCCCGGCGGCGGTTTCCTTCACCGTGGTGAGGGCGTGCTCGGCCAGGGTGCCGCGCTCGTGCAGCAGCGCTCGGCCCACGGCCGCGGGCCCGGGCATGAAGTACGACTTCACGTCGAACAGGTGGATCACGGCCCACCACACGAGGACCACGATCCCCACGCCGGCGGCGATGCGCGCCAACCGGGCGAGAGCGCCACGCACCAGGCGACGGCCGACCGCGACAGACGGCGCCACCACGGCGGCGACGGGGGCGGTGAGCTCGACCGCGGTCACGACTCGGCGCCCGGCTCGGCATGGTCCCACCGCACGACGGCCCGCTCGATCACGGCCACCACGGCGTACGAGCCGACGGCCAGCACGGCGGCGGTGGCGATCGTCAGCCACGTCTGCGCCACATTGAAGCCGAACAGCGCGTTCGTCATCATCTGGCCGAGGCCGCGCGTTCCACCGCCGCCACTCCACTCCGCGATGATGGCGCCGAGCACGGCGGAGGCTGCCGCGGCCTTGAGTCCGGCGAACGCGTACGGCAGGCTGCTCGGCAGTCGGAGGCGAAGGAACCGCTGCCACGGGCGCGCGGCCAGGTGCAGGAAGAGCTCCTCGGCCTTGGCGTCGGTGGCCCGGAAGCCCTGCAGGCAGCCGACGAGGATCGGGAAGAACCCGGCCAGCGCGGCCACGGCGGTGCGGACCGCGTCACCTCGGTCGAGCCACAGCACCAGCACCGGCGTGAGGGCGATGAGCGGGATGGACGACACGAGGACGGCACCGGCGTATACCGAACCGGCGGCACGGGGCGCCAGCACCGCCACGAGCGCCAGCGCGAAGGCGGCCCCCGTGGCCAGCACGTAGCCCTTGAGCGCGGCGCTGATGGTGGGCGCCGTGTGGTACCAGAGCGTCTCGTGCTTGCGGACGAGTTCGGCGCGGATGGCACCGGGCCCGGCGACCGACACCGGCAGGTGCCCGTGCCGCGCCGCCCACTCCCACAGCGCCACGAGCGCGACGAGGAGCGCCACGGCAGGGACCCAGCGGCGCGCCGCGCCGGCGATCCGGTTCGGGCCGCCGACGGCCACGAGGGACGCGCTCACGGCGAGGCCACCGGGTGGGCCGGGACGTGGGCCACCGAGCCGCCGAACAACGCGGCGCGGATCTCGTTCTCCACGGCGAAGAACGCCGGTTCGCGCATCACGTCGAGCGTGCGCGGCCGCGCCAGGGGCACGTCGACGACGGTCGTGATGCGGCCGGGACGGGCCGACAGCACCACGACGCGGTCGGCCATCAGCGCGGCCTCGGCGATCGAGTGGGTCACGAGCACGGCGCTCGTGCCGGTCTCGCTCCAGATGCGCAGCAGCTCGAGGTTGAGCTGCTGCCGGGTGATCTCGTCGAGCGCACCGAAGGGCTCGTCCATCAGCAGCAGCTCGGGCGTGAGCGCCAGGGCACGGGCGATGGCGACGCGTTGGCGCATGCCGCCCGACAGCTGTGACGGGCGGGCCTTCTCGAACCCGTCGAGGCCGACGAGGCGCAGCAGCTCCTCGGGGGTGGCCGAGCCGTGCTGGCCGCGCCCGCGCGCCAGCTGCACCGGGAGCCGCACGTTGTCGAGCACCGTGCGCCACGGCAGGAGCGTCGGGTCCTGGAACACGAAGCCGATCCGGTGGTCGAGCCGGCACTCGCGAGCGCTGCGACCGCCGATGGCGATCGTGCCCGACGTCGGGGCCGTCACATCGGCCAGCAGGCGCAGCAGCGTCGACTTCCCGCAGCCGCTCGGCCCGATGAGCGCCACGAACTCGCCGCGGTGCATCGTGAGCGACACGTCGTCGAGCGCGACGACCTCCTGACGCTTCAGCGGGAAGCGCTTGCCGACGCGGTCGATGACGACGTGGTCGGCGCTCACGACGTCACCGGCCCGCCGTGGCCCCCACGGCGGTAGAAGGACCGCAGCGCGTCCTGGTAGGCACCGACCGTGCCGGCCCGGGCCGCCACGTCCTCGGCGCCCGCCAGGCAGGCCTCCGTGACCTCGGCTCGCACGGCGTCTTCGTCGACGCCGAGCACGCGCCCGCCGCCCACCACGTGACGGCCGGCCACCACCAGGTCGGTGACGTGTCGCGACCGGGCCCGGGCGAGCACGAGCGCGGCGAGGTCGTCGACCGTGCGCTGCGCCGACGGCACCACGTCGCCGGCGATGCCGTCGAGGTCGATGACCGCCAGGTCGGCCGGCGCGCCCGGCACGACGGCGCCCCACCCGCCGTCGCCCGAGACCGCCACCGGTCCGGTGACCATCGAGTTCCGCAACACCTGGGTTGCGGAGACGTCCGCCTCGAGGCCCGTGCCGGCGTGGAGAAGGTGGGTGAGCTGAAGTTCGCGCAGCGCATCGTCGTCGTCGTCGATCGACATGCCGTCGAGCCCGCTGGCCACTCGCACACCGAGGTCGATCATGCGCCGCAACCGGGCCCGACCCGAGCGCAGCCGCAGGTTCGAACCCGAGTTCACCGACACCACGACTCGCCGCTCGGCCAGCAGCATCAGATCGTCGTCGTCGAGCCACACGGCGTGGGCCACGGTGAGCCGCTCGTTGAGCAGCCCGAGCCCGTCGAGGTACGGCAGCAATCCGCTGGGCAGTTCGGCGTCGGCCCACTCGCGCTGGTAGCGCGTCTCGCACAGGTGCATGTGCACACGTCGGCCCGTGCGCGCCGACGCCTCGGCCACCCCCGCGAGCAGCTCGGCCGAGCACCACT
Organism: Actinomycetes bacterium; assembly: GCA_031423915.1. Taxonomy (GTDB): domain Bacteria; phylum Actinomycetota; class Acidimicrobiia; order Acidimicrobiales; family Ilumatobacteraceae; genus JANMAT01. The sequence goes on from JANPGL010000061.1 coordinate 17,869, forward strand.
GCGGCCCGATGGGGCAGTACTGGACGTGCACCAGTGGGTCCCCGTCGGCGGCGGCGCGCGACGCCACCTCGTCGACCGTGGCGAGCTGCTCGCGCCACGGAGCCGGTGGGCGCCCCCAACCGGCGACCACCAGCGGGCGGGCGACGGGGTCGACGTGACCGAGCACGGCCTCGTCGGGTCCGTAGCCGAGGCGGTGCTGGTCGGCCAGCGGCACGGCCACCGCGATGCGCACGCCGACCGCACGTGCGGCGGCGGCGACGCCGACGCACTCGTCGACCAGCTCGTCGACCCGCTGCGTGTTGTGACAGTGCACCACCGACGCGACGCCGCTCCGGGCGACCCCGCACATGGCCAGCGTGGCCAGCAACGACGGATCGACGTAGGGCTGGAGCGACAGCGCGGGGAGCCACGTCTCGAGCGCCTGGTCGGCGGCACCGAAGGCCAGCGTCGACAGGCCGCGACCGTGATCGTGCGCGTTGGCGAGGGCGGGAAGCACGAGCGACCGGGGCCCTCCCACGACGACCGGGGACCCCTGCTCGGCGCCGGCCACCGAGGCCACGGAGCCGTCGACCAGCCGGACGTCGACGTCGGCGAGCGGGAGCTCACCGACGCCGTCGACCAGCAGGCCGGCCCGGACCCGATCGACGACGCGCGCCGTCACTTCCCCGTCGCCGCCTTCAGGATGGAGTCGGTCATGGACTCCGCGGACGGGATCGTCTTCTTCACCGCCCCGGTGGTGACGGCGAACTTGGCGGTGGCATCGAAGACGGCGGCGTCGATCCAGAGCAGGCCGTTGGCGTTGCCCTTGATGAGTTCCGCCTGTGCCTTGGCCGAACCGGTCTCGGGCTCCAGCTCGCTGCCGGCTTCCTTGCCGTAGAGCTCCACCACGCGCTTGGCCATGTCGACCGGGTTGTCGACCGCGAACTGCCAGCCCTTCAGGTCGGCCTTCAGCCACTTGGCCAGGACGACGGCCTGCTTGGTGATCGTGTCCTCCGTGGCGAAGAACGCGTTGCCGTATCCCTTGTCCCCCAGATCGGCGAGGTAGGCGATGTCGACGTCGACACCCGAGGTCTGCAGGGCGACGCCCTGCGACGTGGCGTACCCGAGGTAGGCGTCGACCTGCTTCGTCGACAGCACGGCCGGGTCGAAGCCGACCGGCACGAAGGTGACCTTGCTCGGGTCGAGGCCCGCACCGGTGAGCAGGGCGGTGAGCTGCGGCCGGTAGCCATCGGGCAGTCCGACCTTCTTGCCGACCATGTCTGCGAGCGTCTTCACGGGGTTGGCCTTGAGGCTCATCACGGCGAACGGCGAGCGCTGGAAGATGGCGGCGAACGCCCGCACCGGGATGCCCTTGTCTCGGGCGAGGATGAGGCCCGACGCGTCGGCGTCGCCGAGCATGACCTTGCCGGCGGCCACGTCGGCCACGGCGTCGATGCCGGGCCCGCCCGAGATGAACTCGGCGTCGATGCCCTCCTCCTTGAAGTAGCCCTTGTCGAGCGCCATGAAGTGGCCACCGAACTGGACGAGCTTCTTCCAACCGAGCTGGAACCCGACCTTGGTCATCGCACCACTCGCCGCCGCGGCCGTGGTCGCCGCACCGGCCGCCGTGGTAGCGGCGGCCCCGGCGCTCGTGGCGGCCGATCCCGCCGACTCGCTGCTGCCGCAGGCGGCCAGGAAGGCCGCCGCGGTGGGCAGCGAGAGCAGCGCGCCACCCGACAGCAACGACTGGCGGAGGAACTGACGACGGTCCGACTCGGGGGCCATGGGGGTGCTCGCTTTCCGGGTTCCTTGTGGGATACCGCATGGAATACCGCGCGGAGGTCCAGCGAATGGCACGCCTGTTACGGCTCGGTGAACACGTCACCCGGCGCGCCAGATGGCGCGAAGGAACGTCGAAGGAAACGGTCAGGTCACGGTGTCGGAGCGGTCGACCGACCGCTCGACGTCAGCGAGCCAGGTAGCCGGCGTCGACGGCCAGCGCGTGGCCGACGGTGAAGCTGGCGTCTTCGCTGCACAACCAGAGTGCGGCCTTGGCGATCTCGTCCACCGTGCCGAAGCGCCCGATGAGGCTGAGGCGAGCGATGACGTCGGCCTCGTTGCCCCCGCGCCTCTCGATGGCGTTGCGCAACATCGGCGTGTCGATCGAGCCAGGGCAGATGGCGTTGATCCGGATGCCGTGGCGGGCGTAGTCGATGGCCGCCGCCCTGGTGAGCCCGAGCACGGCATGCTTCGACGCCGTGTACGCCGTCTGGTGGGGCTGGGGCCGGTACGAGTTGGTGGAACCGATGTTCACGATGGCGCCGCCCGTGCCGCCGGCGAGCATGGCCCGAACCTCGTGCTTCAGGCACAGGAACACGCCGCGCACGTTGATCTGCTGGATGCGGTCGAACACGTCGTCGTCGAGGTCCGCCACTCCCACGGCCTCACCCTCGATGGCTGCGGCGTTCACCGCGCAGTCGAGGCCACCGTACGTCTCGACCGCCTGGCGCACGAGCGCCGCCACGGCGTCGCCGTCGCTCACGTCGGTGGGCACGAAGATGGCCGTGCCGCTCGCCGTCTCGATGAGCCTCACGGTCTCGGCCCCCCCGGCGGCGTTGACGTCGGCCGCCACCACCTTGGCGCCCTCGGTGGCGAACGCCAGGGCGATGGCCCGGCCCATGCCGCTGGACGCGCCGGTCACCAGTGCGACCTTGCCGTCGAAGCGTGCGCCCATGACGTTCCCCCTGCTCGTTCGTATGACGGTAGTCATGAAATCGTGGCGCTTCCATCGCCGTCAAGATGCCGAGGATCGTGGACCACGACGAGCAACCCGTGCGGATGGCGACGCGATCGGCCGTGGGCCGCGGCGCAGCACCGAGGTCGACGTCACCGCACTTCAGCGTCGCGGCGTGCCCTACCGGCGATGTCGGCCAGGGCCGCACGCACCAGCGCCTGCAGTTCACCGAGCGGGAGCTCACCGGTCGTCGATGCCGCGTTCCGGGCCAGCTCGGTGAAGTCCATCATCGACCGACCGTGCGTCGACGCGGGCAGCGCCGCCAGGGCCGGGCCGCTCGCCGGATGCCCGACGCGATGCAGCAGCGAGGCGGCGTAGACGAGCGGCACCAACGCCACGAAGGTCGGGCCGTCGCCGTCGGGGTCGAGCTGCTCGAGCAGCCCTTCGGCCGCCACGGCCGGGTCGAGCCGGGCCATGAGACGCGAGGCGTTCCCGGGCATGGAGCGGCCGGGCAGCGCGGGCACCCGTTCCATGTCGGCGAGCGCGACGCGCACGAGCGCCACGGCCCGATCGGGTTCGGTGTCCGCCAGGCCCCACGCCGCGCCCAGCAGGCAGGTGACCCGCGTGAGCGCGACCTCGGCCCGCGCCGCCACCTCCAGGGCGCGCGTCACCAACCCATCGCCGTCCTCGGTCGCCGCCGTGAGGCTGAAGCGGTCGAGCACCGCAATGCCGAGCAGCAGGTCGCGCACGGTCGAAGGGAGCCGCTCGTCGAGCGAGCCGGCCAGGCACACGCGCACCGCCTCGGCGAAGTCGCCGCGCCACACGAGCGAGACCCAGCGCAGGATGACCGCCACACCGCTCGGTCGTTCACCTTCGGCGGTGTCGATCACGTCGAGCCAACCCTGCACCTGCCGGCGGTCGACCGACCCGGCCGACGTCACCAGCAACGGGCCGGTCACGGCGATGCGATGCCACGGGCTTCGAGGGCGCAGCGCGGCGAGCGGACGTACCACGTCGGCCAGGTCGTGACGGCCGAGGAGGAAGAAGAGCGTGGGCGGGCCGCACAGTCGCGCCGCCAGTTCGGGTGTGCCGTAGGTGGCGGCATGGGTCACGGCGGCCCGCCAGTTCTCGGCGTCGCGTTCCAGGCGGCGCGTCGAGCGCTCCACGGCGACCGAGCCGGCGGCATCCATCGGGTGGTCGGTGATCGTCGCCACCCACTCGGCGTGCGCCGACGACGCGGCGAGCCGTTCGCCCGTGCCGTCGAGGGCGTCGAACGCGAACGCCCGCATCGTCTCGAGCAATCGGTAGCGCGCCGGGTGCAACGAGGGATCCACCACGACCATGCTCTGGTGCACGAGCGAGGACAGGTGCTCGTGCGCCGCCGCCGGGCCGATGCCCTGGGCCGCCGCGACGTGCACCAACGCGTCGAGCTCGAACCCGTTGGCGAACGGCGCCAACCAGCGGAACAGCTTGCGCGGCGCGGGAGGCAGGAGTCGGTACGACCAGTCGACCGTGGTGCGCATGGTGCCGTGACGGTCGCCGGCGCGCCGGCGCAGCCCTCCGAGAACGCCCAGCCGATCGTCGAGCGTGCGCGCCACCGCGTGGAGGCCGAGCGTGGCCGTGCGCGCCGCCGCCAGCTCGATGGCCAGCGGAATGCCGTCGACACGCCGGCACACGTGCGCCACCACGTCGCCGTCGAGCGATCCCGGGCTGCTGCCCGCCGCCACGGCGCGCTGGCGGAACAGCTCCGCCGCCGTGGTGTTCGGGTCGAGTGCCGGCACCGCCACGACGTGCTCGCCGGGGATGCCCAGCGCGGCACGACTGGTGACCAGCGCCGAAACCCGGCGGCAAGCGGCCAGGATGGCGTCGATGGCGTCCGTGGCGGCGTCGAGCACGTGCTCACAGTTGTCGACCACCAGCAGCGAGTCCATGTCGCCGAGCGCGCCGACCACGGCGTCGGTATCGACCCCCGCCGCACCCACCGCCCGCCCGATTGCCGCCATCACGTCCGCGGGGTCGGTCACGTCGACGAGCTCGACCAAGCGGACCTGGGCGTGGTGGCAGAGCAGCTCGGCCGCCGCGTGCACCGCCAAGCGGGTCTTGCCCACGCCCCCCACCCCGGTGAGGGTCACCAGCCGCTCCCGCCGTAGCAACTCGACGACGCGGCGCACGTCGTGCTCGCGACCGACCAGCGACGAGCGCTGCGACGGCAGGTTGGTGGCGAAGGCGTCGACGCTGCGCACCGGTGGGAACCGCCGCTCGATTGCCGGGTGCGCCACCTGCCAGAGCCGTTCGGGTTCCACCAGGTCGCGAAGGCGGTGCACTCCGAGGTCGACCAGCGACACGCCGGCGCCGCCACGAACGATGGTGGCGGTCACGTCCGACAGCAGGAGCTGGCCGCCGTGGGCCACGCCCATGATGCGCGCCGCCCGGTTCAGGGGCCGGCCGCGGTAGTCGCCGGCGACGCGCTCGACCTCGCCCGTGTGGATGCCCATGCGGACGCGCAGGCCGACGGCGGGCATCCGGCGGAGCGCCTCGACGGCAGCGGAGACGGCACCCTCGGCCGACGTGAACGCGGCCGCCACGCCGTCGCCGAGGGTGGTGAACACGTCGCCGCCGTTCTCCGCCACGGCGGTGCGCAGCATCGCGAAGTGGCGCTCGACGCGCTCGTGCATGGACGGGTTCTCCTCCCATTGGCGGGTGGAGCCCTCGATGTCGGTGAACAGGAAGGTCATGGTGACGGTCAACGGGCGCATCAGTCCTCCCGTCGCGCCGCGGCTGCCGCCAGCTCGGCGCGCGTGGCGATGCCGAGCTTCCCGTAGACGTGCACGAGGTGGGTCTTGACCGTGGCCCGAGACATCAGCAGCACCTCCGCGATCTGCGGGTTGGTGAGCCCGGCCACCACCTTGTCGACCACGCGTCGCTCGGTCGGCGTGAGGCTGTCCCATCCGACCACCGGTCGCGACCGTTCGCCACGCATCCGCTGCGCGAGCTCCACCGCCGCGGGCAGCGTCAGCTCGGCGCCGTCGCGCCACGAGTCGTCGGATGCCACCACGGCACGGGCATCGGCCACGTAGGCCTGGCGATGGGGAAACCGGTAGCGGTAACCCAGGCGCTCGCGGGCCACCTCGGCGGCGGAAAGCAACCGGGCACCGTCCCGGCACCGACCGGCCTCCACCAGCAGCGCCCCGACTCCCTCGAGCGCATCGACGGCGCACAGCCACAGCTCGTGCTCGGCCGCGGTGGCCAGCGCCCGGTGGGCACGGTCGAGCGCGGCGCGGTCGTCTCGCCCGCGCTCGCACTCGGCCAGCACCAGATCGCACGTCGCCTCGCAGAACGGCACCGTCACGCCGTCGAGGCGCGCCAGCAGCGCAGTCGCGCCCGCGACAGCTTCGTCGATGTCACCCATCGCCACGTCGATCTGCACCTGGTAGCAGAGCGCTCGCCATGAGGTGAACAGGTCGGACTGCGCACCCTGGAACACCGAGCGCGCCGCCCGCAGGTCGCCGGAGAGCAGCGCGCGCACGCCTTGGGCCATGGCGTAGCCGGCGAGGAAGGGTCGGGGCAGCGACTCGGGCGACAGGTCGCCGTAGGCCAGCGGATCGAGCACGGCGACGTCGGCGGTGACCAGCGCCGCGCTGGCCGTGCAGAACGACAGGAGCAGCCGGTCGATGGCCGCGCCCGAGCGGGCGTCGATGAGCTCGCGGGCGTCGCCCGCAAGCCGTGCGGCGCGGTCGAGATCGCCGCGCTCGAGCGCGGCCGCCGCCTCCACCAGCCTCGCCCGGGCGCTCGTCAGATGGGCCACTCGGCGCTCGGCCTCGGCTGGGCGCCCGGCCACGACGAGCATCACGGCCGTGCTCTGCGTGGCGTTCCACACCGTGTACCACTCACCCACCTCGTCGGCCTGGGCGGACAGGTCGTCGAGCGCAGCCACGAGGTCGGCGCGGGGGCCGACGAGCATGACCATGCCGATGTGGTGGGCGACCTCGAGGCGCAGGGCGGCTCGCCGATCTCCGACGCGCCGAGCCACGGCGAGGGCGTCGTCGCGCACCTTGGCGAACTCGGCATCGCCGGCGTTGGTCCGCACGGTCTGCAGCGACACCACCGCGGGCAGCCAACGGGGCGAGATCGGGTCGGCGCGCCGCAGCGCCGGCATGCCGTAGCGGGCCGAGTCGTCGGCCCGCTGGCGCAGCGCCCAGTAGTCGCCGAGGCCGGCGATGAGGCGTAACCAGCGATCGCCGCCGGGTGCGACCCAGTCGAGCGCTGCGGCGCAGTTCGCCCATTCGGGGTCGATCCGACCGACGATGCCGAGGCGCGACGCCCACCACGCGTTGACGTCCGCCGCGTGGTCATCGCCCCCAGCACGGCCCAGCCAACGGGCGAACCACTCGGCGTGCGCGTCGCGCGCTCGGGCGGTCTCCCCGGTGTCGAGCAGCCGCTGCACGGCGTACGACCGGATCGTGTCGAGCAGTGCGTAGCGGTCGCGATCCTCGTCGAACTGGACGAGGCTCTTGTCGACCAGCCGGCCGACGGTGTCGGCCACGGTGTACGGATCGATGTCGCGGAACGCGCCGGCGACCGACTCGGCGGCCTCGGCGGTGAAACCGCCGGCGAACACGCCGAGGCGCCGGAACACGGCTCGCTCGGCATCGTCGAGCAGGCCCTCGCTCCATGCCATCGACGCTTGGAGGGTCTGCTGGCGAGCGGTCGAGGTGCGCAGCCCGCCGCCCAGCAGGCGGAACCGGTCGTCGAGCTGGGCGGCGATGCGCTCGGGTGGCATCGTCCGGACCCGCGCGGCCGCCAGTTCGATGGCCAGCGGCAGACCGTCGAGGCGGGTGCACACCTGGGCGACGGCGGGCGCATTGGCATCGGTCAGGGTGAAGCCCCGCCGGGCGCGACGGGCCCGGTCGACGAACAGGCGCACCGCGTCGTAGCCGGCGAGGTCGGCGGCCGTCGGCGGGACAGGCGCATCGGCAGGAGGCATGCGCAGCGACGGCACGCGCCACACCACCTCTCCCGGTACGCCCACGGGCTCGCGGCTCGTGCACACCACGGCGGCGTGACCGACACCGGTGAGGACCGCGGCCACCAGCGGCGCCACGGCCCCGAGCACGTGCTCGACGTTGTCGAGCACCAGCCACGTCCCGCCCCGGCCTCTCAGGTGGCGCACGATCCGGTCGACCGGATCCTCCCCCGCGGCCTCCAGCACATCGAGCGCGGCCGACACCACCCCCAGCACGGCGTCGGCGTCGGCGCACGACGCGAGCTCGACCCACACCGCGCTGCCGACCGGACCGGCCGACGCGCGCCAGGCCAGCTCGAGCGCCAGCCTCGACTTGCCGCATCCACCTGCGCCGGTGAGGGTCACCATCCGCTCGCCCGCCAGCGCCACCGTCAGTTCGGCCAGTTCGTCCTCCCGCCCGACGATCGGCGTCAGCCGGGCCGGCAGACGCGGCGGGCTGGTCACGGGCGGACCCGATCGGGAGCGCCACGACGGTGCGGCGAGAGGAGCGGAGACCATCCGATGGAGCATTCTCCCCCGGCGCGGGGCGAAGATCGACCAAGTGGTTGATGTGAGCTGACATGGGACGTGACACCTTGCACACCGGTCCGTCGGTGGTCGCCGCGAGGACGAGGACGGCCGCCCGGGCGCCGTGACCCGCCCGGTCGACCATCGTGTGGTCGGCTCGGGCGGGAATGGCGTCACGGGCGGCCGTGTACCAGGGGTTCGGATGAACGGAACGACGTCGGCGTGCGGCAGTGTTGTCAGGTGGTCCACCGCACGCCGGGGATGTCAGCGGTAGAAACCGAGGACGTCGACGATGACCTGCGTCGTCCCGCCACCGCCGGCCGTGATCTTGATGCCGTCGGCGCCGACGACGACCGTGTTCATGTTGGCCAGGATCTGCCCGGCGGCGGACCAGTTGATGCTGCTCGCGGCCGGCTGGGCGACGGCGGACGAGTAGACCGTCAGGAAGCCCTGGGCCGTCGTGCCGTCGATGGTCACGTTGACGAGCGCCGACACCGCATCAGCGGGCACGGCGGCGACCTTCACGGTGGCCGACGGGGACTCGTAGCCCTGACGCAGCGTGATGGTGCGGGTCGTGCCGCTCACCATCGGGCCGGCGCCGGTGGCGGCGGAACCCGTGCCGGTGCGGGAATCGTAGACGCGGACCGGGGTGGGCAGCGCGTAGAACTGCGTGGCCTCGGGCTCGGTCACCCCATCAGACAGCGTGAACGAGGCGACGATGCCGAGCGGCGTCACGGCATCGGCGTGAGTGGCGGTCACACGGATCGTCCAGCTGCCCGCAGCGAGCGGGCCGGCGAACGCCACAGGCGTGGGCGTCGTTGCACTCCCGCCGAAGGTGCCCGGGAGCGTGGTCACGGTGGTGCCCTGCACGAGCGCGATCGTGAGCGGGACGGCCGAGGCGATGCTGCCTGCGAGGGTGCTGGCGGCGGGGGCCGTCACGGGCGCCTCGAACACGTAGGCGCCGATCGGGACAGCGGCGGGCGCCACCACGTTGCTGATCCACTTGGCGCCGGTGATGGCGGCAGTCCAGCCGGAGGGGGCGGTCGTGATGATCGTTGCGGGTGCGACCGCGGCGGGATCGGGGGCCTTGACCGTCCACGTCGGATCGGTTGCACCGGTACCGGCGCCGGTCACGACCGTGACCGTGGCGGCCTGCGCCGAGCCCGAGCCAACGAGGGCGACGCCGGTGCCGGCGAGCGCCAGTGCGGCGACGACCGCGCCGATGGCGCGGGATCGAATCTTGGAGGACATGAGGTTTTCCTTTCCTGGCGCATCGTTGCGCCGTGGCGTTGGTACGCAAGGCGGGACTACCCATTCGGGGCCGCGGCCATGCACTTGGGGCCATGATCACCACAAGGGGTGTTCACCGTGGCGCGTTCGATCGGAAACATCACCGAAACAAACCCACAGAAGCCTGTCGGGTAGTCGACGACCGAAGGGGACCTCGAGATGGATACCGGTGGCCTGGCGTGGGTGCTCGTCTCCGCTGCGCTCGTGCTCTTCATGACGCCCGGGCTGGCGTTCTTCTACGGAGGCATGGACCGGAGCCGCAACGTCCTCAACATGCTGATGATGAACTTCTACTGCATCCTCGTGGTGCCGGTGCTGTGGATGGTGGTCGGCTACTCGCTGGCCCAGTCGGGTGACGGCAACCTCATCGGCAACTTCGACCACGTGTTCCTCAACGGCATCGGGATCGCGGACGACGGTGGGGCGAAGATCGCCACCGTGGCCTTCCTCGGGATGTTCGCGGCGATCACGCCCGCGCTCATCTCGGGCGCCGTGGCCGACCGCATGAAGTTCTCGGCCTGGGCCATCTTCGTGCCCGTGTGGCTGCTCCTGGTGTTCGTCCCGATCTTCAAGTGGGTGTACGGCGGGTGGCTCTTCGACCGCGGTTCGCTCGACTTCGCCGGCGGTACGGCCATCCACGTCAACGCCGGCATCGCCGCGCTGGCGGCGGTCATGGTGCTGGGCAAGCGCAAGGGTTGGCCGCACGAACTGACGCCGCCGCACTCCATGCCGCTCGTGATGCTCGGCACCGGGATCCTGTGGTTCGGCTGGTTCGGCTTCAACGCCGGCTCGGCCTTCGCCGCCAACGGCCAGGCCGCCCAGGCGTTCCTCAACACGTTCCTCGCCGCCGCGGCGGCCGGGCTCGCGTGGGTGCTCGTGGAGCGGGTGCGGGACGGCCACGTCACGAACCTCGGCGCGGCTTCGGGCATCGTGGCGGGCCTCGTCGCCATCACCCCTGCCGCCGGCTACGTGTCCGGCGTTGGACCCGTGGCCATCGGGGTCGTCGCGGGCACGATCTGCTCGTTCGCCGTGCGCATCAAGCTCAAGCTCGGCTTCGACGACGCGCTCGACGTCGTCGGCGTCCACTTCGTCGGCGGGCTGGTGGGCTCGCTCACGGTCGGGCTGTTCTCGAACCCGGCGTTCTTCGGTGGCACGTTCCGCGCCGGCCTGTTCTACGACGGCGGCCTCCGCCTGTTCGGCGAGCAGGTGCTGGCCAACGCCTCGGCCATCGTGTGGTCGTTCGTCGTCACCTTCGGCATCATGGTGGTGTTGCGCAAGACCATCGGCGTGCGCGTCAGCGACCAGGTCGAGTCCGATGGACTCGACTTCCACGAGCACGCCGAGACGGCGTACCACTGATCGGAGCAGGTCATGAAGCTCATCACCGCAGTCATCAAGCCCTTCAAGGTCGACGACGTGAAGGCGGCACTCACGGGCGTCGGCGTCAACGGCATGACCGTGTCGGAGGTGCGCGGCTTCGGTCGCCAGGGCGGCCACACCGAGACCTACCGGGGCACGGAGTACAAGCTCGAGTTCGTGCCCAAGGCCATGGTGCAGGTCGTCGTCGAGGACGACCGCGCCGCCGACGTGGTCGACGCCGTCGTCGAGGCGTCCAGGACGGGCAAGATCGGCGACGGCAAGGTGTGGGTCACGACCGTCGACGAGCTGGTGCGGATCCGCACCGGGGAGCGCAACGGCGAGGCTGTCTGACGCCCGACCGGTCGCGGCGTCGATCTCAGGCGTCGTCGAGGACGAACCCGACGTCGCGCACCGAGCGAACGACGAGCTGCAGGCCGGTGATCCGCCGGCGGAGCCGGGACACGGCGGCGTGAAGGGCGTCGCGCGATGGCGCCGCCCCGTGCCATGCGGCGCGCTCGAGGTCGTCGACGGAGACCACGGTTCCGCGGTGCTCGAGCAGCGCGGCGAGGATGGCGGCGGACGTCGCCGGCAGCGGCACCGCAAGCGACCCTCGGTGGAGCACGCGATGCTCGTCGATGTAGGGCTGCTCGGTGTCGAGCCGGCGCACCGCCCGGGCCAGCTGGGCGGCGCGGCGCCGCAGGTCCGCGCCGGGGGCGGGCAGACGGATCCAGTCCTCGTCCGCCGCCAGGTCGGCCGGCGGCGCGGAGCTGGACGACACCACGAGCAGCCTCGGCACCCCGGCCCGTGCCAGCGCGCCACGTCGGGGCGCATCCTCCGGCCAGGTCACGAGCTCGACCGGTGCGTCGATCTCCGCGGCGCCGCGCTCTCCCGCGATCATCGAGCCGAACGCTAGGAGGCGGTCCGCCGAGTGCGGTTTCGTCGATGTGAACAGTCGCTGTCGCCCGCCTTCAGGCCGTGAAACCGTCCATGCGGGCGAGGACCTGCAGCATCACCTCGTCGGCCCCACCGCCGATCGACGTGAGCCGGTTGTCGCGCAGGAAGCGGGCGGTCCACGTCTCCTCGACGTAGCCGATGCCGCCGTGGAACTGGAGGCATTCGTCGGCCACGCGGCGCACCAGCCGGCCCGCCGTGAGCTTGGCGATGGTGGCCTGGCGCGTGGTGTTCTCACCGGCCTGGTAGGCCTCGGCGATCGAACGGTGGTACGAGCGCAGCAGGTCCACCTCGGCCGCCAGCTCGGCCAGCTTGAACTGGATGTACTGCTTGGCCAGCAGCGGCTCGCCGAACACGATGCGCTGTCGCAGGTAGTCCTTCGTCCGTTCCAGCGCACGATCGCAGGCACCGACCACGCAGTAGGCGCCCCACATGCGTTCGACGACGAACTGGGTCATCTGCTGCTGGAAGCCCTTGCCGATCTGTCCGATCGTGTTCCCCACCGGCACCCGGCAGTCGTCGAACGACAGCAACGCCGTGTCCGATGCCCGCATGCCGAGCTTGTCGAGCTTGCGCGACACCGAGAAGCCCGGGGCGTCGGTCGGCACGATGATCTGGCTCATCCCCTGGTACCCGCCCTCGTCGGAGGTGCGGGCCAGCAGGCACAGCCAGTCGGCCTGCACGGAGTTCGTGATCCACATCTTCGAGCCGTTGATGATCCACGTGTCTCCGTCGCGCACCGCACGGGTGCGGATGCCGGCCACATCGGAGCCGTGGTCGGGCTCGCTCACCGCGATGGACGCCACCATGCGGCCCTCCATCGCCGGTTTCAGGTACGTCGTCTTCTGCTCGTGGGTACCGAAGCGCGCCAGCGACGGCGTGGCCATGTCGACCTGGACCCCGAGCGCCATCGGGAGCGACCCGTGATCGCAGCGGCCGAGCTCCTCGGCCAGGACGAGGGTGTAGATGTGGTCGGCGCCCTGCCCGCCGTACTCGGGCTCGTACTCCAGGCCCAGCAGGCCGAGCGCGGCCATCGACGAGAAGACGTCGTGCAACGGCATCATCTCGGCGCGCTCCCACTCGTCGATGCGAGGGTTGATCTCGCGCTCGACGTAGGAGCGCACGGTGGCGCGGAAGGCCCGTTCGTCATCGGTGACCAACATCGGTCAGACGTCCTCTCTCGGGAGTGCCTCGGCCCACGGTCGCAGGTCGAGTCCGGGGTAGCGATCGGCCATCGCGGCCAGCACCTCGGCGGTCCAGAACGGGTGGCCGGGCAGCGGCACACCGAACAGCGAAAGCTGCCGGGGCGTGCACGACTCGACGAAGCGGACGAACCGCCCCACCGTCGAACTGGGCTGGGCGTTCTCGTACCCGATCCAGTCGTGCCCGGCCAGCTTGAAGCTGAGGTTGTAGACGAAGCGGGCGCCACCCGGGCGCGTGAGGTCGACGCCACGGTGGAACACGTCGGACCGATAGGCCAGGTACGAGCCGCGCCGCCCGGTGGCGGGTACCTCGGCGGCGTACAGCTCGGGCGCCTCGTCCGGGGGCAGCGGCACGATCGACCGCCGTCCGGCGCTGTCGCGGACCGAGACCGCTCGGGTGGGGGCGACGCCGTCGTCGACGTCGCTCAGGTAGAGGAAGCCCTCGAGGTGCCACCAGCCCGGCTCGGCGCGCGGCGGCACGAACGAGTGGTTGTTGTCCTGGTGCAGCGGCTGCTCGTAGTCGGCGACGCCCGTGTACTTGGCCCACACCGACATCTGGTAGAGCCGCAGCTCGGTGCTGTCCAGCGCACGCTCGGCGAAGTCGACGAGGTTCGGGTGCACGGCGAGCCGGTTCAACGCACCCGAACCCGGGAACGGGAAGTGCTTGCGGCCGAGGAACTGCTAGGGCCGGAACGCCGGGCCGGTGGGGCCGCCGCGGTGGTCGCGGCTGCGATCGTCGAGGCCGCCGAGCAAGGCGGACCGGCGCTCGTCGGCGGCCCCGGCGTGGAACTCCTCCGGCCGGGGTACGAGCAGCCAGAGGTCGTCGAGCGCGGCGTCGATCTCGTCGGCCGGGATCAGATCGGGGACGAGGACCCAACCGTCGCTCCGCCACTGCCGCACGTGCTCGTCGGTCGCCCTCCCCACGGCCGCAGCTTGGCACGTCGGGCCGACCGAGCCCCGTCGTCGGCCGCCCAGCCGGACGCGGGTGTATCCGCGGGCGGTTCGACGGCTCGCAGGGACAGACCCGGTCGTCGACGAGCACGGAGGTGCGGCATGGGCACGATGACGTTCGAACTGACCAGGGCCGAGGTGCTCGAGCGGGCGCGCATCGTGCACCTGCTGGCCTGCTCCGGGGCGCCGTACGCCGACCTGCGGTACCTGGCCGAGGACGATCCTGCGGTGGTCGAGGCGGCCATCGAGTTCCACAGCGCCGACCGCCTCGACTACAGCGTGATGAGCCACGAGACGGTCGTCTACCGGCTCGAGGGCCTGCTCCGTGAGCTCGTCCTCCAGGACGCCTGACACGCCGCATTCGAGTGGCAGCGGTCACGTCCCGTAGAGTTCTTGCCGTCAGCAACTACCCGATGAGGTCGG